>NZ_JBEXPT010000040.1:0-50118 GCF_040612195.1 Streptomyces sp. NPDC006450
CCGCCGTCACCGCGCCGACCTCGCCCGCCGCGCCACCCGCGCCGTGCTCGCCCGTGACGCCTCGCCCGGCGACCGGGTGCGGGCCCGCCTCGCCGTCATCGACGCCGCCGGCCAGGCCCTCGGGGCCCTGGACGAGACCTTCGCGCACGCCATGGCCGACGCCGAGGGCGACCCCGCCCTCCAGGCCGCCGTCCGGCTGCGGACCGCCTGGAAGCACAACCTCAGCGACGGCGACCCCGTCCGCTCCCGCGACGCCGCCGCGCAGGCCGGCGCACTGGCCCGCAGCGGCGGCGACCAGGTCGCCGAAGCCATGGCGCTGACCGTACGGGCTCGCATGGGCCGCATCCTCGGGGACCCGGACGCCGAGGAGATCCTCGGCGAGGCCCTGGCCCTGCCCGCGCCCGACGTACCGCTGGGCATGCGCAACGCCCCGCAGTACCTCGCCGTCCGCCACGCCCTCTTCGACGACCGCAACGCCGACGCCCGGCGCCAGTTGCTCGTGCTGCTGCCCGCAGTACGGCGCACCGGCTCCGCTGAGGACGTCTTCGAGGTGCTGCGCAGCTTCACCGAGGTGGAACTGCGCCGGGGCAGGTGCGCGGCGGCCACCGCGCACGCCCGGGACGCGCTGGAACTGACCGTCGAGGCGGGCCTGTCGCCCGGCCCCGCCTGGTACCTGGCCGCCCTGGCCGAGGCCATGGGCGGAGGTTTCGCACGCGCCGCCGGATACGCCCGGCGCGGCATCCAGGCCTCCGAGGAGGAGCACGACCAGGTCTTCCTCTCCCGCGGCCTGTACGTGCTCGGCCTGGTCGAACTGGCCACGGGCGAGGCCGCGAAAGCCGTCACCACCCTGCGCCGCGTCGCCGAACTGGAGGCCGCGCAGCAGGTGGTGGACCCCTCGATCCTGCGCTGGCACGGGGAGCTCGCCGAGGCCCTGGTCGCCGTCGACGCGCCCGAGGAGGCCGCTGAACTCCAGGCCAAGGTGCGTACGACGGCCCTCGCGCTCGGCCGCACCAGCGTGATCGCCGCCCTCGACCGGGCCAGGGGCCTGTGCCTGTCGGCGCAGGGCGATGCCGATGCGGCGGTAGCCCTGCTGGAGGACACCGCACGGCGCTTCGAGCTCCTCGAACTCCCCCTGGAGCGGGCCCGTACGCTGCTGGCGCTCGCCCGCGTGGAACGCCGCCGGCGCCGGCGCGCCCCCGCCCGCTCTGCCCTGGGGGCGGCGGCCGAGGTCTTCGAGCGGGCGGGCGCGGCTCCGTGGACCGAGCTCGCCCGGGAGCCGTCCCCGTGCCCCTCCCCGGGGGAGGGGCACGGGCCCCGGCCCCTGGCCGCCCTCACGGAGGCGGAGACCCGCCTCGCGGTGCTGGTCGCCCAGGGCGCCAGCAACCAGGAGGCGGCCGCGAAGCTCTTCGTCAGCGTGAAGACCGTGGAGGCCCGGCTGACCCGGATCTACCAGAAGCTCGACGTCCGGTCCCGAGCCCAGCTGGCCACCACGCTGCGGCTGAGCTGACCGAAGGCGCGCCGGCCGGGCTCAGCAGCTCAGGTTGTTCCCCGGGGTCACGCCCAGGAGCTGGGTGAAGCTCTGGTACGTGTTGATCCGGCTCTGCACCTGCGCCGGGTTGCCGCCGTTGCACTCCAGGGCGCCGTTGATGGAGCGGATGGTCTCGCCGAAGCCGGCGCCGTTCACCATGGCGGCGTGGGCGGTCATCGTGCCCGGGCCGTTCTGCGTGTTCCAGTACCAGAGCGCCGTCTTCATCGCGACGGCCGGGTCCTGCTCCACGAGGTAGGGGTTGGCCAGGAGGTTGATGCCCAGGGCGTCGCCGGCCGCCTTGTAGTTGAAGTTCCAGCTCAACTGGATGGGTCCGCGCCCGTAGTAGGCGGCCTGCCCGGCGGGACAGCCGTAGGACTGGCTCGTGTCGCAGTAGTGCGGGTAGTTCGCGGTGTTCTGCTCGACTATGTGGACGAGTCCGCCGGTCTCGTGCGAGACGTTGGCCAGGAAGGCCGCCGCTTCGCGCCGCTTGACGGTGTCGTCACCGGTGGTGGCGAAGCCGGGGTAGGCCGAGAGGGCCGCGACCAGGCCGTTGTAGGTGTAGAAGGGGTTCCGGTTTGGGAACATCTGGTTGAACTGGGCCTGGCTGACGACGAATCCGGACGGGTTGGGGGTGGTCGGGTCCGGGTTCGGGGTCGTTCCGCCTCCGCAGACGCCCTGGTCCGACCAGACCCCCCACTGGCCGGTGGTGCCGGGGGTCTCGCCCTGGGTCCACCACTTGGCCTGCCAGTTGTGGCCTCCGTACGAGGCGTTCATGCCGCCGGTGTAGACGGCGGAGGTCGCCCACGCGCCGGCGCAGGCGGGAGCGGCGGCGGCGGGGGAGGAGGGGAGGGCGATCGCGAGGCCGAGGGTGACGGCCGCGGCGGCGGCCAGCGAGAGGGCGCGGCGGCGCAGGGTGGGCTGCACGGAAGTTCTCCTTCAGTGGGGGGAGTTGCCGTGGGGGGGGCAACGGTCGAACGGACAACTGCGCCCACTGAAGCGAGTATGGTCTGGACCTGTCAAGGTCTAGACCAAAACGAAGCGCCGGTGCGCCACCCCGAAGGGCGGTGCACCGGCGCTTCGTTCGGGGTCAGCTACCGGCGGAGAGGTTGCCGGAGAGGACCGGGATGTTGTCCAGGATGTGCGAGGCGGTCTCGTCACCCTTGGCCTGGGTGGAGTTCTCGGCACACTGCTGGTTCTGCGGGTTGGAGGCGATCGGGATGTCCTGGACGCCGACGTTGACCAGGGCCAGGATCGACTGGGCGTTGACCTTCGCGGGCAGGCCGATGCAGAGCTTGTTCAGGGAGCCCTGGATGGCGGACATCTGCGGGCTCATGGCGCCGCCGGTCTCCTGGTTGCCGTAGAGCTGCGAGGAGTCGTTGCCGTTGACCGTGTTGACGCCGTTGTCGTTGCCGATCGCCATCGCCGGGGAGGCTACGGCGGCACCGGCACCCAGGACGGCGGCGGTGGCGGCGGCGGTGGCCATGAACTTCTTGAGCATGTGGGGGATCCTTCTTCTGTCGCACTGTCGCATGAGATAGCTGCCCTCGGCGGGACGAGCTGCTCAACTGCCGTGGACACCGGGGGTTATCACCCATCACCCGAGTGGCTCAACCTTGCACTCCACCGGTGCGGTCGGGCGTCGGCCGATTGACCCAATGCCGACAGGCGGGCGGATCCCGTTCCCCGTGTGGTCACGTGCGCATGCGCGCCGGGTTCGCGCCCCGTGCGCTGGGGGGTGCCGCCCCCGACCGGGTCCGGACCGCATGCGGGTCCCGGACCCCGTCGGGGTCGACGGGGGCGGTGTCGCGGCAATGCGACGCCGCGGTGGTCAGCCGGTCTTGCGGCGGACCTTCTTGTTCTTGCCCCCGGGGCCGCCGCTGGAACCCTGGATCTTCGCCCGGCTCTGGTGCGCCTGCTGCGACTGGGCATTGGCGGCGTTGCGCTCCAGGGCCTCCTTGAACTTCCGCTTGGCCTCCTCGGCCGGCGATTCGTTCTGCGGGGTGTCTGATTCTTCTGACATGCGTCCTCCTGGAATGTTCTGAAGCCGTTGCAGTCTGTCAGGTGGTGTTTCCCCTGGCCAACGGGTTCGGGCGATGCGGCCTCCCCGTGCCCCCGGACCGGTCCGGGAGTGGTCCGGGAGCGGCGTGCGGGGAGCCTCGGCCGGGCTCAGGCGTCCTTCTCCAGGGTCGGGCGCAGCCGCTCCAGCAGGGCGTGGAGCGTGCCGCGCTCGGTGTCGTCCAGGACGTCGAGGGCGCCGTGTGTGGCCTGCATCTCCTCGCGCACCTTGCGGATCACTTCGCGGCCCGCGTCCGTGGCCACGACGTTCTTGACGCGCCGGTCCGCGGGGTCGGGCTCGCGGCGGACCAGCTCACGGGCCTCCAGCCGGTCCACGATGCCGGTCACGTTCGAGGCGTCGCACACCAGCAGGGTGGCGAGGCCGCGCATCGGCAGCGGTCCGTTCAGCTGGGCGAGGACCTTCGCCTGGGTGGAGGTGAGGCCGTGGTGTGCGGCGGCCGCCGCGAAATCCCGCCACTGGGCGGTGCCGATCGCGGCGAGCAGCTCCAGCAGCTCCAGCTTGGTCGGGACGGCGTGGGGGGTGGTGGCGCTCATGCTCGGAGCGTACTCAAGGTGCTTCATATTATCAACCTTTTACTTGACCACCTTAACTATTGACGTCTACCGTCTGCTGGAGTCGAAGTACTTGATGACGTCAAACATCTGCGATCTGAAGCACTGAAAAGGTTCTCCCTGCCATGAGCCCCACCCCCACCGCCACCACGCAGGCCGGCGGCCGCCGGAACGAGACGGTCATCGTCTTCGCCCTGAGCCTGGCCGCCATGGTCGTGTCGATGATGCAGACGCTGCCGGTCCCGATCCTGGGGCTGATCCGCAGCGATCTCGGCACCACCACCGCCAACGTCAGCTGGGTGACGACCGCCACCCTGCTGTCCGCCGCCGTCTTCACCCCGCTCCTGGGTCGCTTCGGCGACCAGCACGGCAAGAAGCCGACACTGGTGGCCGTGCTCGGCGTCATGGTCGCGGGCTCCGTCATCGCCGCACTCGCGTCCTCGCTCCCCCTGCTCCTCCTCGGCCGGGTCCTCCAGGGCGCCGCGACCGCGATCTTCCCGCTCGCCCTCTCGGTGCTGCGCGAAGAGGTCCGCCCCCAGAAGCTCCCCGGAGCGATGGCCCTGGTCAGCGGCACCCTCGCCTTCGGCAGCGGCCTCGCGCTCGTCGCCACCGGCCTGCTGACCTCCGGCAGCGACGCCGACTACCGCAACGCCTTCTGGATGGCCACCGGCTTCGCCGTGCTCGCGCTGCTCGCGGTCGTCCTCCTGGTTCCGGCGACCCGCCACAAGACCGGTGGCCGTACGGACTTCCTCGGCGCGCTCACCCTGGGCATCGCCCTGCTGCTCCTCCTGCTGCCGATCTCCCAGGGCCACGAGTGGGGCTGGGCCTCCGGCCGTACGCTCGGCAGCTTCGCCGGCGCCGTCGTCATGACCGCCGTCTGGGTGTTCACCGAGCTCAAGGTCCGCGAGCCCCTCGTCGACATGCGGATGTTCGTCCACCGTCCGGTCCTGATGGCCAACCTGGCCGGCATCCTCGTCGGCTTCGGCATGTTCGCGAACTTCCTGGGCGTCTCCTACCTCGTCCAGATGCCCGAGGCCCTGACCGGATACGGCTTCGACGCCTCCATCCTGCGCGCCTCCGTGGAGTTCCTGCTGCCCGGAGCGATCGTCTCGCTCCTCGCCTCGCCGATCGGCGGGCAGCTGGTCCGCCACCGCGGACCGCGCGCCGCACTGGCGGTGGCGGCGGCCCTCGGCGCCGCCGGCTTCGGCTGGCTGGCCCTGGACCACGGCCACAGCGTCTCGGTGATCGGCGCGGGCCTCATCGTGGGCGCGGCCGTCAGCTTCGGCTACGCGGCCATGCCCGCCGTGATCATGGCGAGCGTTCCGCACCACCAGAGCGGCATCGCCAACGGCATCAACTCGATCTCCCGCTCCACCGGCAGCGCGATCGGCAGCGCCATCGTGACCACCATCCTGGCGTCGAAGACGATCGAACACCTCCCGGCCGGAGTCCCCGCACTGCCCGCCGAATCCGGTTTCACCCTCACCTTCGCCATCGGCGCCGTGGCCTTCGGGCTGGTCGCGGTGATCAGCGGAATCGGCCTGCGCGGGGCACACGGCCCGCGCACGGACGCCCCCGCACCGGCGGCCGCGGGCGGTGGCGCCTCTCCGGCCTCCACCGCGAAGGTGTCCGCCCGCCCGGCGGAGAAGGCCGACGCCTGATCCGTCCGCACCGCACCGTCCCGATCCCCTGCCGCCCCCGGGCCGCCGCGCACCCGCGGCGGCCCGGGGGCGCTCCCGCGTGCAGGCCACACCCGGTGGATAGGCTCGGCCGAGCCCGGGACGCGCGTCACCGGGGCCGGAAGGGTGTCATGACCAGCGAAGAAGCGATCCGGATCCTGCGGGCGGCCGACCGTCCGGCGGCCCGGTGGAAGAACGGCGGGGGAGTGACCCGCGAGATCGCCGCGGGACCCGAGGGCTGCGGCATGGACGATTTCGGCTGGCGGGTCAGCCTCGCGGAGGTGACCGCCGACGGCGCCTTCTCCGTGTTCCCCGGCATCGACCGCACGCTCACCCTCGCGGAGGGCGCGGGCATGGACCTCGCGATCGGCGGCGTGCGACGCCTCGTGGACCGGCGGTACGCGCCCCAGCGGTTTCCCGGGGACGAGCCGACGGACTGCCGGCTGCTGGCCGGGCCGGTGGTGAACTTCAACGTGATGTACCGCCGGGGCGTGGTGAGCGCCGACACCGCCGTCGTACGGGGCGACCTCGCGCTCGCCGTCCGGCCCGGGGAGAGCCTGCTGATCGTCGCCCTGGAAGGGACGGCCGAGGTCGACGGCTCCGCCGCACTGGACGCGTACGACGCCGTCTTGATGACAGGAGGGCGGGAGGCCCTGCTCCGGAGCTCCGGGCGTGTGGCGGTGGTCCGCCTGGCCCCGGCGGTCCCGGCCCCGACGGAGCCCGGCCGGACTCGGCGGCCGTAGGAGGTCATCCGCTCCACCGGGCTCCGGGGCGCTCCCATGACGGCGGCGCGGCTGACGGCCATGGCATCCGCGGGGGCGCCTCCGGCGCCGCCGGCAGCCAGAAAGCCGCGCCCCGGGCGACGCGAACGCAAAAGGGCCGCACCGCGGCGGGCGCCCGCCGCCGCCGCCCCCGCGGCTCCTCCTGGGACGGGCTTCGACCAGGTCAAGGGCGCCGAGGGCGGTCAAGGTCACCGACGCGGCCCTGACGACCCCGTTCGCGCCCTTCCCCGGCGGGAAGGGCGGGAGGCGCTGATCCGGGAGGACGCCTCCGAGCGTGAGGGGTCCTCCGCCCGGGCGGTACGAGGCCGCGCCGCCGGGGTGTCGGTGCTGCGCACCTCCGGCGCGAGGCGCGGACGTCCGGCCGATGACGATCCGGTGCGGATCCCGGCCCGCTGCGCCCCGGAGACTGCGGACCGCGGCGCGCTCCGCACGCGGCCTTCGACTACCTGGAGCGAGGCCGGCCCGACGTGTAGGCCGAACTCCCCTCTCTGTGCGAAGCGTTGACAAAGTCGTCATCTGCTAGAAACCTGTGGCGCCATGGCCGCATAACTGCGATCAGATCACTCAAAAAATAAATAACGTTGCGCAAGTTTGCGGCAGGCGCGGCTGCGTCGGGCCGGTCCCCTCATGGAACAGAGGACAGCATGAGATGGAAGCAAGGCGGCCGGCTGATGCTGGCCGGCACGGTGGTCGCCGGACTGATGTCGGTCGGACTCCTGCCCGTCACCCTCGCCGCCGCGGCGGGCGGACCCAACCTCGCCCTGGGCAAGACGGTCTCCGCCAGCGGATCCCTCGGCGGGTACGGCGCCTCGGGAGTCGCCGACGGCAACCAGGGCTCGTACTGGGAGGGTCCCTCGGGCGCCTTCCCGCAGTGGGTGCAGGTGGACCTCGGCAGCAGCATCGCCGTCGACCAGGTGGTGCTGAAGCTGCCCGCCCCGTGGGAGACGCGCACTGAGACGCTCACCGTGCAGGGCAGCACCGACGGGAACACCTTCACCACCCTGTCCGCTTCGGCGGGACGGGTGTTCAACCCCGCCCAGTCCAACGCGGTGACCATCGGGTTCACCGCCGCGACGGTCCGCTACGTGCGGGTGAACGTCAGCGCCAACACGGGCTGGCAGGCCGCGCAGATATCCGAGCTGGAGGTGTACTCCGCCGACGGCAGCGGCGGCCCGGGTGATCCCGGAGACCCGGGCACTCCGCCCCCGGTGGGCGTGAACCTCGCCAAGGGCAAGCCGATCGAGGCCTCCTCCACCACCCAGTCGTTCGTCGCGGCCAACGCCAACGACGACAGCGTCACCAGCTACTGGGAGGCCGGCGGCCAGCAGTCCACGCTGACCGTGAAGCTCGGCTCCAACGCCGACGTCACCGGAGTGGTCCTCAAGCTCAACCCCGACGCAGCCTGGGGCAACCGCACCCAGAGCTTCGAGATCCTGGGCCGGGAGCAGTCGGCGAGCGGGTTCACCACCCTGAAGGCCCGCGCCGACTACGCGTTCAGCCCGGCCGGCAACAAGAACACCGTGACCGTTCCCGTCACCGGCCGCCTCGCCGACGTCCAGCTCAAGTTCTCGGGCAACACCGGGGCCGGCGGCGGCCAGGCCGCCGAGTTCCAGGTGATCGGCGCCGCCGCCCCGAACCCGGACCTGACGGTGACGGACCTCTCCTGGTCCCCGGCCACCCCCTCCGAGAGCGATGCCGTCACGGTCAACGCGACCGTCCGCAACTCCGGTTCGGTCGCCTCCCCGGCCACCGCCGTCAACGTCAGCCTCGAAGGCGCGGTCGCCGGCAGCGCCCAGGTCGGCGTCCTCGCGGCCGGAGCCTCGGCCACCGTCCCGGTCGCCGTGGGCAAGCGGCCGATGGGCAGCTACACCGTCTCCGCCGTGGTCGACCCGGCCGGCAGCGTCCCCGAACAGGACGACACCAACAACAGCCGCACGGCCGCCGCGAAGCTCGTCGTCGGCCAGGCTCCCGGACCCGACCTGGAAGCCCTCTCCATCACCACCAACCCGGCCAACCCGGCCGTGGGCGCACCGGTCTCCTTCACCGTGGCCGTCCGCAACCGGGGCACCGCAGTGGTGGCTGCGGGGACCGTCACCCGCCTGGTCGCGGGCGCCACCACCCTGAACGGCCCCACCCCGGCGATCGCCGCCGGCGCCACCGTCAACGTGCCGATCAACGGGACCTGGACGGCGGTCAGCGGCGGAGCCACCCTCACCGCCACCGCCGACGGGACCGGCCTCGTCGCCGAGACCAACGAGAACAACAACAGCCACTCCCGCGCCGTGGTCGTCGGCCGCGGGGCGGCGCTCCCGTACACCGAGTACGAGGCGGAGGCCGGCAGCTACAGCGGCACCCTGCTGCAGAGCGACGCCAAGCGCACCTTCGGGCACACCAACTTCGCCACGGAGTCCTCGGGCCGCGAGTCCGTACGCCTCTCCTCGACCGGCCAGTACGTACAGTTCACCTCCACCAACCAGGCCAACTCCATCGTCGTGCGCAACTCCGTACCCGACTCCCCGAACGGCGGCGGAGCCGACGCCACGATCAGCCTGTACGTCAACGGCGGCTTCGCCCAGAAGCTGACGCTCTCCTCCCGGCACAGCTGGCTCTACGGCAGCACCGACAGCCCCGAGGGCCTGACCAACACCCCCGGCGGCGACGCCCGCAGGCTCTTCGACGAGTCCCACGCCCTGCTCGCGCAGAGCTACCCGCCCGGCACCACCTTCCGCCTCCAGCGCGACGCGGGCGACACGGCCTCGTACTACGTCATCGACCTGATCGACCTGGAGCAGGTGGCCCCGGCGGCGTCCAAGCCCGCCGAGTGCACCTCGATCACCGACTACGGCGCGATCCCGAACGACGGCATCGACGACACGACGGCCATCCAGAAGGCCGTGACGGCGGACCAGAACGGGCAGATCGCCTGCGTCTGGATCCCGCAGGGACAGTGGCGCCAGGAGCAGAAGATCCTCACCGACGACCCGCTGAACCGCGGCCAGTTCAACCAGGTGGGCATCAGCAACGTCTCGATCCGGGGCGCGGGCATGTGGCACTCCCAGCTCTACACGCTCACCCAGCCGCAGGACGCCGGCGGCATCAACCACCCGCACGAGGGCAACTTCGGCTTCGAGATCGACGACAACACGCAGATCTCCGACATCGCGATCTTCGGATCGGGCCGGATCCGCGGCGGCGACGGCAACGCCGAGGGCGGCGTGGGCCTCAACGGCCGCTTCGGCAAGAACACCAAGATCACCAATGTCTGGATCGAGCACGCCAACGTCGGTGTCTGGGTCGGCCGCGACTACGACAACATCCCGGCCCTGTGGGGTCCCGGCGACGGCATCGAGTTCAACGGCATGAGGATCCGCGACACCTACGCCGACGGCATCAACTTCGCCAACGGCACGCGCAACTCCACCGTCTTCAACTCCTCCTTCCGTACGACCGGTGACGACGCCCTGGCGGTCTGGTCCAGCAAGTACGTCAAGGACCAGTCGGTGGACATCGGCCACGACAACCACTTCCGCAACAACACCATCCAGCTGCCGTGGCGGGCCAACGGCATCGCCATCTACGGCGGCTACGGCAACACCATCGAGAACAACCTGATCTACGACACCATGAACTACCCCGGCATCATGCTGGCGACCGACCACGACCCCCTGCCCTTCTCCGGGCAGACCCTGATCGCGGGCAACGGGCTCTTCCGCACCGGCGGCGCCTTCTGGAACGAGGACCAGGAGTTCGGAGCGATCACCCTGTTCCCGTCCAACCTGCCCATCCCGGGCGTTGTCATCAGGGACACCGACATCCACGACTCGACCTACGACGGCATCCAGTTCAAGACCGGCGGCGGGGTCATGGCCGACGTCAAGATCACGAACGTGACCATTGACAAGTCCAACAACGGCTCCGGAATCCTGGCCATGGGCGGAGCGCGCGGCAACGCCACCCTGTCCGGCGTCACCATCACCGGATCCGCCCAGGGCAACATCCTGATCGAACCCGGCTCCCAGTTCGTGATCAACGGCGGCTGACGGCACACGGGTTCACCGCTTGCCGAGCTCGACCCAGTTCGCCGTACCGGGGACACCCTTCGCGTCGAGGAGGAACAGCATGGAGTAACCGGGCGGGGCGTCGGCCGAGGTGGCCGGCGCCCGCAGCCCGATCGTGCGGCCGCGGACGCCGGTCATCCGCAGCTCCAGATGGCGCTGGCTGGTGTTCACCGCATGGGTGACGGTGGCCGGCGCCAGCAGCACGGCCCGCCGTACTCCGGCGGCCGTCGAGCTCTCCACCGAGAACTCCGCGTCTCCTCCGTGGTCCAGGAGCCGTCCGGGCCGTGTCCCGGCGCCCCGGCGGCGGCCGGCGCGGTCGCGAGGACCAGGGCGGAGACGACCGCGGTCGCGGCGAGCAGGGCGGACCCGTGCAGGCGGCGCATGGGGATCCTCGGCGCGGGCGGTTCCGTAGGGCGCTCGACATAGGTACTACCGGGATGAATCGGGTGAATCGACCTAGTCGGTGTCCCGCCGATGAGCCGTTCGGCCCTCCCCGACCCCCTGCCCGAACGTTTCTCCGGTGAAATGGCCCGGCCATCGGAGTGAGGCCGCGCACCCGTTCCCCCATCGGCGCGGTACGGACCGCTTCCATGGCCGGATGATCAGAACACTGCGCAGCGCGCTCGGCGCCGTCCTCGTGACCGGCGGCCTCCTCGCCCTCCTGCCCGCCTCCGCCGCCGGGGCGGCGGGCGGCCCCGCGGCCCCGGCCGCGCCGGAGGACAGGGTGACCGTCGACGTCGCCACGGTCAACGGTTCGGGCTGCAAGCCGGGCAGCGCCACCGTCGCCGTGGCCGAGGACAACTCGGCCTTCACCGTCACCTACAGCGAGTACCTGGCCATGGCGGGCGGGAGCAGCGCCCCGACCGACGGCCGCAAGAACTGTCTGCTGTCCCTGCTCGTCCACGTCCCGCAGGGGTTCACCTACGCCGTCGCCCAGGTCGACTACCGGGGATTCGGCAGCCTCCAGAAGGGCGCCGTCGGCACCCAGAAGGCCAGCTACTACTTCCAGGGCATGAAGCAGACCGACTACCGCACCCACAAGTTCTACGGCCAGCTCGACGACAACTGGCAGGCCTCCGACACCACGGGCATCGAGGCCCTCGTCTTCGCCCCCTGCGGCGAACAGCGCAACTTCAACATCAACACCGAGCTGCGCGCCGAGGTCGGCACCTCCGACCCGGCGACGACCAGCTACATGGCGCTCGACTCCACCGACGGCAGCATCAACAGCGTCTACCACTTCTCCTGGAAGAGGTGCACGGCCCGCTGAACCGGCCCGCCGCGCGCCCCACGGGCGGCCGCGCGGGACTCCCGCTCAGGAGTCCCCCCGCGCGGCCGCCTGCCGCTGCCGCTTGCTCAAGGGGGCCAGCGTGAGGTCCTGGGCCTGCGAACTCATCCGCTTGAAGCCGTATCCGTGCTCCGTCAGCCAGATCTCGGCGGTGAGCTCGGCATGGGCGGTCGCGTCCAGGATGTCCTCCTCGGCCTCGCCCTCCGCCAGGAAGCGGAAGGTGAAGAAGGGGCGGGCCGCCACGTCGTACGTGAGGTGCCCCTCGGGGGTGAACTCGGCCGTCAGCATGTCGTGCCGGGCCGAGTCCGCGAGGAGCGCTGCGCGCTGCTCCCCGGTGAGACCGTCGAAGGAACCCCGGACGGTGATGCGGAAGGTACGGGTACTCATTGCGTCACCCTAGGCCGGACTCCTGGCCGTCCGCACCGGGATTTTCCGGGGCCCGCCACTCCGACGGCCCAATCACCGCGCGCCGCGAACAACCCCGGCATCACCCGGTCGACGCGGCTGCGACCTGGGCTTTCGCGCAACTGCCCGGTATGCCGGGCGTGTCGCGCCCCGCTAGCGTCGGCAGAGTCCGGAGTCCTTGGATTCCGCGAGGGGGGTCCTGCTGTCCGCCTGTGCGAGAGGCCGATCCGATGCTGAAGGACGCTCCGATAGCCCAGACGCCCCCGCTGGCCAGCCTGATCCGTGTGGAGAAGGGCGTGGCCGCGCCGGAGGAACTCGCCGCGATCGCGGTGGTCGTCGCCTGCTTCGCCCGCCGCAACTCCGCCGGCGCGGCAACGGCACGTGCCGAGACCGCCCGCCGCCGGCGCGCCGCGCATCACGGATCCGGCTGCTGGGCGGGCTGCTGGGCCTGCCGCTGACGCGGACCGGCAGCACCCATGAACGCCCCTGCCCCCGGCCCGCTTACGGGCCGGCGGCAGGGGGACCACCTGGCGTACGGGCGGTCAGGCCCGGCGCAGCACCGTCGACAGGGCCTCGGACAGCGCGGCCTCGGCATCGGCCACCGGCCCCTGCGAGCGCCACGCGACGAACCCGTCGGGCCGCACCAGCACGGCACCGGCCTGGGACATGGCGTGCACCTCGCTCCAGTCGGCGCCCTCCTCCTGCACCAGATCGGTGCCGGGAGCGCTCGCAGACCCGATGGCGTACGCGTCGAGCTTCACCGACAGCCGCCCGGCCACCCGCTCGGCCGCCGCCCGCCAGGGCGTGCCCGCGCCGCAGAGCAGCACGAACGCGCGCTCGTACAGGTCCACCGTGGAGACCCGCTCGCCATCGGCCCGCGTCAGCCACATGTGCGGGGCCCGCGTGCCGGGGTCGCCCGTCATGCGCATCCCCTCCGGGATGACCGGGCGGTCCGGCGACCCGCCGACGAACGCCCCGCTCGGGTACGCGTAGGCCATGGCCGTCGTCAGGACCCCGCTGCCCGGTCCACCGCCCATGGTGGGCGGCGGCGCGTACCCGGGGTGGCTGTGCTCCGCCGAACGGGCCGAGGCGCGCTGGGCGGTCGCCACGGCCACCGGGTGCCGTTCCGCCCCGTAGGTCTCCAGCAGTTCCATGCCCGCCGAACCGTTCAGGACCGCCGCGATCTTCCAGGCCAGGTTGTGCGCGTCCTGGATGCCGGTGTTGGAGCCGAACGCTCCGGTGGGGGACATCTCGTGGGCCGCGTCGCCGGCCAGGAACACCCGTCCGGACGAGTACCGCTCGGCGATCCGTTCGGCCGCGTGCCAGGGAGCCTTCCCGCCGATCTCCACGTCCAGGTCCGGTACGCCGATCGCGGCCCGGATCTGCTCCCTGCACCGCTCCTCGGTGAAGTCTTCCAGGGTCTCCCCCTGGTCCGGGTGCCACGGGAGGTGGAAGACCCACTGGGTGTCGTTGTCCACCGGCAGGAGCGCCCCGTCCGCACCCGGCTTCATCAGGTAGCAGACGATGAACCGCAGGTCGCCCAGCACCTCGACGAGCCGGCGCGAGCGGAAGGTGACGCTGACGTTGTGGAAGAGCTCGCCGCTGCCCGTCTGGGGGATGCGCAACTGCTCGCGCACCGGGCTGCGCGGGCCGTCCGCCGCGATCAGGAAGTCGGCGCGCACGGTGCGGTGCTCGCCGGTCTCCCGGTCCTTGACCAGCGCGTTCACCCCGGTCTCGTCCTGGTCGAAACTCATCAGCTCGGTCGAGAACCGCACGTCGGCACCCTGGGCGCGGCTCTGCGCGGCGAGGATCGGCTCGATGTTGTTCTGGCTGCACACGCACCAGCCGGTCGGGCTGAACTTGCTGAGCGCCCCGGCCGGATCGATGGCCTTGACCAGCCATTTGTGGTCGCCGCCCAGCAGGGACTCCGTCTGAAGGATGCCCATGTTGTTCTCCAGCGCGGACGCCGCCTGCCGGATGGCGCCCTCCGCCCCGGCCACACGGAACAGCTCCATGGTCCGGGCGTTGATACCGCGACCGCGCGGGTGGTCGGAGGTACCGGCGTGCTTCTCCACTACCAGGTGCCTGATGCCGTGGCGGCTCAGGAACAGCGAGGTGGACAGACCCACGAGGGAGCCGCCCACGACGAGAACCGGTACGCGAACATCTGCCGTGTCTTCCATCAGCTGCGAGCTCCTGAATTCTGTGTGGGGGGAGTGCACTCTTTTATGCCCCCGATCGCCGGCCAAGCCCAGGAGATACGCCGGTTGTCACCCGCTTGATCCGGAGATGTAGCGGTACGTCCGCACCCGGATGACGATGAGCGACAGCGGTTCCCCCGAAGACACGCCGGCCTGCCGTCCCCCCGACGGCCGCCGGTCCGGGGCGGCCACCGCCCATGACGGACGAGGGTCCGTACGCGACGAAACCCCCGCCCTACCCCAGGGCCCTCACGAAGGAGCGAGCAGATGACGACCACCCTGTCCGAACGGGTGTCACAGTCCGCCTTCGACGGATCCATGCTGCGGGTCGTCCTGCTGATGGACCTCCACGAAGGAGCCCAGCAGCGGTTCTTCGAGGCGTACGAGCAACTGCGCCACGACATCGCGTCGGAACCGGGCCACATCAGCGACCAGCTCTGCCAGTCCTTCGAGAACCCCTCGCAGTGGCTCATCACCAGCGAGTGGGAGAGCGCACCGCAGTACCTCGCCTGGGTCAACAGCGAGCACCACGCCGAGCAGGTGCGCCCCCTCGGCGCCTGCGCCCGCGCCATGCGCCCGCTCAAGTACACCGTCCTGCGCGAGACCGGCCGCGGCTACCAGGACGCGCAGCGGCCCACCGCGGCCCGGCTGCAGGCATCGCCCCGGCTCGGCGCCGGCATCGTCCGCCACGCCCTGACCTTCACGGTCAAGCCCGGCAGCGAGAAGAACGTCGCCGCCATCCTCTCCAGCTACGCCTCCCCGGCGGCCGACGTGGACGGCCACACCCGGCTCCTGCGGACCTCGCTGTTCATGCACGGCAACCGGGTCGTGCGTACGGTGGAGGTCCGCGGCGACCTGATGGCGGCCCTGCGACACGTCTCCGAGCAGCCCGAGGTGCGGGCCGTCGAAGAGGCCATCAACCCCTACCTGGAGCAGGACCGCGACCTCGGCGACCCCGAGTCCGCCCGGATGTTCTTCATGCGGGCCGCGCTCCCCGCCGTCCACCACGTCGCCGCCGACGAGGCCGGCGGCGCCGACCGCTCCGACGTACGGCGCCACGCGCTGTTCTACCCGGCCAAGCCCGGCTGCGGACCGGCGCTGGCCCGGTTCCTCGCCCGGCAGGACGAGGAAGCGGCCCACCGGTCCGACGCCCCGACCGTGAGCAGCAGCATCTTCCAGCGCGACGACATCGTCGTACGCCTCATCGATGTGCGCACCCCGCACGACGAGGGGCTGGAAACCGCCTTCGGCGTCCGCGGACCGCGCAAGGCGGCCGTACTCGCCCGCCTGATGGCCGGACCCGTCAGCGGGACCGACGGCGCCGTCGCGTCCGTGGTCCGCCACACCATGAGCCTGATCACCGACCGCAGGGCCCCCGCCGAAAACTGACCCGCGGAGGCCCCGCCCACCCGGCCCACCGGCCCACCCGGATCCCTCATCCCCGGCCCCCCCCACCCACCAGCCCCGTCCAGGCCCCCACCGCCAGGAGGAACCCCCGCCATGACCAGACAACGCCCACCGCACATCGTGGACCTCAGCGAGACGCAGCCCAACACGCGGCGCGGCGGCGACCTGAGGGCCGTCCTGACACCGACCTCGGTGGGCTGCACCAGCGGCTTCATGGGACTGGCCGTCATGGCCCCGGGCGAGCACATCGCCGAGCACTACCACCCGTACTCCGAGGAGTTCGTGTACGTGGTCGCCGGTGAGCTGGAGGTCGACCTCGACGGCGAGGCCCACCCGCTCCTCACCGACCAGGGACTCCTCGTCCCGATGAACGTGCGCCACCGGTTCCGCAACGTCGGCGGCACCGAGGCCCGCATGGTCTTCCACCTCGGACCGCTCGCCCCGGACCCGAAGCTCGGGCACGTGGACACGGAGGAGGCCGTCCACCCGGAGGGCTCCGCATGGGAGCGGCCCCCGGACCGCGCGGGAGCGGTCTCGTGACCCGCCGACGCGTGGCCGTCACCGGGGTCGGCGTCGTCGCCCCCGGCGGGATCGGCGCCTCCGCCTTCTGGGATCTGCTCTCCAACGGGCGTACGGCGACCCGCGGCATCACCCTGTTCGACCCGACCGGCTTCCGCTCCCGGATAGCCGCGGAGGTCGACTTCGACCCCGCCGCACACGGCCTCGGCGCCGAGGAGGCGGCCCGCGCGGACCGGTACATCCAGTTCGCGCTGGTCGCCGCAGCCGAGGCGGTGCGCGACGCCGGACTCGACCTCACCACGGACGAAGCCTGGCGCACCGGCGTCTCCCTCGGCACCGCCGTGGGCGGCACCACCCGCCTGGAACACGACTACGTGGCCGTCAGCCAGTCGGGAGACTGGTGGGACGTGGACCACCGGCTCGCCGGGGCCCACCTGCACCGGGCCTTCACCCCGGCCACCCTGGCCTCCGCCGTGGCGGAGAAGACGGGTGCGCGCGGACCGGTCCAGACCGTCTCCACCGGCTGCACCTCCGGACTCGACGCCATCGGCTATGCCTTCCACTCCATCGCCGAGGGCAAGATGGACGTCTGCATCGCAGGCGCCTCCGACTCACCCGTCTCGCCGATCACCGTGGCCTGCTTCGACGCCATCAAGGCCACCTCGCCCAACAACGACGACCCCGCCCACGCCTCCCGGCCCTTCGACGCCGACCGTGACGGCTTCGTCCTCGGCGAAGGCGGCGCCGTCCTCGTCCTGGAAGAGCTGGAACACGCCCGCGCACGCGGCGCGACCGTCTACTGCGAGATCGGCGGCTACGCCACCTTCGGCAACGCCCACCACATGACCGGGCTGACCTCCGAGGGCCTGGAGATGGCCCGCGCCATCGAAACGGCCCTCGCCCAGGCCCGGACCGACGCCCGCGCGATCGACTACGTCAACGCGCACGGCTCCGGGACCAAGCAGAACGACCGCCACGAGACCGCGGCGGTCAAGAAGGTCCTGGGAGACCACGCCTACAAGACGCCGATGACCTCCATCAAATCCATGGTGGGGCACTCGCTCGGCGCCATCGGGGCGATCGAACTGGCCGCCTGCGTCCTGGCGATGACCCACCAGGTCGTCCCGCCCACGGCCAACTACGAGACCCCCGACCCCGAATGCGACCTGGACTACGTCCCCCGCGTCGCCCGCGAGCGCGAACTGCGCAACGTGCTCTCCGTCGGCAGCGGCTTCGGCGGCTTCCAGTCCGCGGTGGTCATGACCCGGCCCGACGAGCGCAAGGAGGAGGTGGTCTCGTGAGCGTCCGTACGGTCATCACGGGCATCGGAGTCGTCGCACCCAACGGCATCGGAGTCGAAGCCTTCTGGAAGGCGACCCAGTCGGGCGCCTCCGTCCTGGGCCGCGTCACCCGGGAAGGCTGCGAACACCTCCCGCTGCGCGTGGCCGGCGAGGTACGGGACTTCGACGCGGCCTCGATGGTCGAGGAGCGCTATCTCGTCCAGACCGACCGCTACACCCACCACGCCCTCGCCGCGGCCGACCTCGCCCTGGAGGACGGCCGGCTCGGCCGGGCCGACTACGAGGACGACCCGTTCTCGGTCGGCGTGGTCACCGCCGCCGGTTCGGGCGGCGGCGAGTTCGGCCAGCGCGAGCTGCAGCACCTCTGGGGCCAAGGCCCGCGCTACGTCGGCCCGTACCAGTCCATCGCCTGGTTCTACGCGGCCAGCACCGGGCAGATCTCCATCCGCCGGGGCCTCAAGGGCCCCTGCGGGGTCGTCGCCGCCGACGAGGCGGGCGGGCTCGACGCCTTCGCGCACGCCGCCCGGGCCATCAACCAGGGCAGCAAGGCCATGCTGGTCGGCGCCACCGAGGCGCCCCTGGCCCCGTACTCCATCGTCTGCCAGCTCGGATACGAGGCCCTGAGCACCGACGAGGACCCGGAGCGGGCCTACCGGCCCTTCACCGAGAAGGCCTGCGGCTTCGTACCCGCCGAGGGCGGTGCGATGTTCCTGGTCGAGGAGGAGCGGGCGGCCCTGCGCCGGGGCGCCTCCGTACGGGCCCTCCTGGCCGGGCACGCGGCGACCTTCACCGGCCCGCACCACCCCGAACGGGCCGACGCCTCCGCCGAGGGCCTGGCCCACGCGATCAGGGGCGCCCTGCGGGACGCGGGCTGCGCCCCCGAGGAAGTCGACGTGGTCTTCGCCGACGCGCTCGGCACCCCGGAAGCCGACCGGGCCGAGGCGGCCGCGATCGCCTCCGCGCTCGGAGCACACGGGCGCAAGGTGCCGGTCACGGCGCCCAAGACCGGGACGGGCCGGGCCTACTGCGCGGCGCCCGCCCTGGACACCGCTGCCGCGGTCCTCGCCCTGGAGCACGGCATCATCCCGCCCACGCCGAACGTGTTCGACGTGTGCCACGACCTCGAGGTGGTGACCGGCAGCGCCCGCCCGGCGGAGCTGCGCACCGCGCTCGTGCTGAGCCGGGGCCTCATGGGCTCCAACGCCGCGCTCGTCCTCAGAATCCCCTCCTAGAGACAGAAGGAGCCGCTCATGTCCGAACGACTGACCGTCGAGGAGCTGGCCGCCCTGATGAAGTCCGGGGCCGGCATCACCGTGGACCCGGCCGACATGAAGAACCGCCCGGACTCCCTGTTCGACGACTACGGCCTCGACTCGCTGGGCCTGCTCGGCATCGTCGGGCTGCTGGAGAACCAGCGCGGCCGGGCCCTGCCCACCGACGCGGACCGCTGCAAGACCCCCAAGGAGTTCCTCGAACTCGTCAACACCAGCCTCATGACAGGAGCTTGAGATGGCAGGACACACCGAGAACGAAATCGTCGTCAAGGCGCCCATGGACACCGTCTGGGAGATGACCAACGATCTCTCCAGCTGGCCCGAGCTGTTCAGCGAGTACGCCTCGCTGGAGATCCTGGAGGAGGACGGGCCCACCACCCGCTTCCGCCTGACGATGCACCCCGACGAGAACGGCACCGTGTGGAGCTGGGTCTCCGAACGCACCCCCGACCCCGTCAGCCGCACCGTGCGCGCCCGCCGGGTCGAGACCGGCCCGTTCGAGCACATGGACATCCACTGGCAGTACTTCGAGGTTCCCGGCGGCACCCGGATGGTGTGGACCCAGGACTTCGCGATGAAGCCGCAGGCACCCGTCGACGACGCCGGGATGACCGCGCGCATCAATCAGAACTCCAAGATCCAGCTGGAGCTGATCCGGGACAAGATCGAACAACGCGAGCGCGAGACCCGCACGCCCGCGGTCAGCCGCGTCTGAGACGAAAGGCAGCACACCGGATGCACCGCGCTCTCATCGTGGCCCGCATGGCGCCGCAGTCCGCCCCCGACATCGCCGAGCTCTTCGCGGCCTCGGACGCGGGAGAACTGCCGCACCTCGTCGGGGTCACCCGCCGCAGCCTCTTCCAGTTCGGCGACGTGTACATGCACTTCATCGAGTCCGACCGGCCCCCCGGCCCGGCCATCGCCGAAGTCACCGGCCACCCGGAGTTCCGGGACCTCAGCGACCGGCTCACCGCCTACGTCAGCCCGCACAACCCGGAGACCTGGCGCAGCCCGAAGGACGCCATGGCCAACGAGTTCTACCGCTGGGAGCGTCCGGGCGTCTCCCGTACGGGCTAGCCGTACGGAGCGACCCGCGCGACCGGCAGGCCTCGGGCCCCGCACCCACCCGGGTGCGGGGCCCGCCACCGTGCCGCTCACGCGGATCGGGCGACGGTCGCGCTCGAAGCCGGGCCGGCCGGCAGGTCGGCGCCTGCTCGAGCAGCCGCGCGGGAATCAGTGGTTCGCGCTGACCTCGACGGCCCTGTCGGCTATGTCCTCCAGGACGGCCTTGGGGTCCCCGCCCGGTTCCACGGCGCGGCCGATGTTGCGCTTGATCGTGTCGCTGACCGCCATCCAGGACGGGTCGTTGACCGGGTAGAGCTGGGCGCTGCGCAGCGCGTTCAGGAACTCGGTGTCGGTCTGGTCCATGCCTTCGCTGCCGGCGAGGGCGCGGGACGCGGAGACGGTGGACGGCAGCAAGTGGTAGCGGCCGGCGAAGTCCATGAGGTTCTTGTCCTTGTAGACGAAGTTCAGGAACGCTCCGATCTCCTCGCGGTGGCCGTTCTGCTTGAAGGCCATCATCCAGTCGGCCACGCCCACCGCCGGCGGAGCCTCCTCCGACCGGAGGGTGTCCGAGACCGGCATGGCGACGCTGCCGACGCCGATGCCCTTGGCGCGCGCCTCGTGGTACAGGGAGGGGTAGCCGTTGAGCATGCCGACCTCGCCGCGCAGGAAAGCGGCGAAGGCATCGGCGCGGTTGAGCTTGGACGGGGGAGTGGGGCCGGTCAGGCCCGGGGCGACCAGATGCTGCTTCACCCAGTTCCACGTCTGGACGTTGCGCGCCGATGCCAGGCTGTAGTTGCCGCTGTTGTCGGCGTATCCGCCGCCGTTGCTCAGCTCCCAGATCATCGCCTCGGCGTGCGCCTCCTCGGGGCCCAGGGGCAGGGCGTACGGGTATTTCACGCCCGTCGACTTGAGCGCCTTGGCGGCGGCCTTGAGCTCGTTCCACGTCTTGGGGGCCTTGATGCCCGCCTTGTCGAAGAGCGCCTCGTTGTAGAAGAGGAGCCGGCTGCTCGCCACGAAGGGCAGGCCGTAGAGGGTGCTCCTGACGGAGCCGGCCTCGGCGAGGGGCTGGAGGAAGTTGGCCTCGGCGCTGACGGGGAGGATTTCGTGGGCGGCGTAGAGCTTGTCCTGGGCCGCGAAGTCCGAGTAGGAACCGATGAGGGCCATGTCCGGCGCATTGCCGGCCTTGACCATGCGGGATACCTCGCTGTCGATGTCGGCCCACGGCAGGAGCTCGACCTCGACCTTTATCCCGGGGTGGGCTGCGGTGAACTCACTGGTCACCTTGGACCAGAAAGCCTCGGAACTCGTGGCAGGTGTGTCCCCGTATTCCGCGGCCACCAGGCGGAGAGTGCCGCTTTCACCCGCGCCGTATTCAGAACCGCCGCATCCGGAGAGCGGTACCAGCAGGCCGAGCACCACCGTGGTGGCGGCCGTGCCGAAAATCCTTCGTCGCACGGGTGTATTCCCCTGATCTCGCTTGGATTTCGCTACTGCGCATGTCACTTCGGGCCGGGGATGCCCCGTGGCCCGTCGGCCGGAATCATCTCCCGATGGTGGCGGGTTTGAATCCCTTGGACGGACATGTGTGGTTGATGATCCAGCCGAGAGTTTCCCTTCTGGTGCTTTCCGACATGTGCGTGAGCGTGCGGACGCGCGTAGACATGCCGAAAGCCCGTCTGCGCCGAATCGGGGAGAAGTTCGGCCCGGAATCGATTGGTGTCTTTGCGGTGGGGTCGTCCGCGGACGCCGTGCCCCTCAGGCGGTCCGGCCGCCGGGGGTGCGGGGGGAGCGGGGTGTCGCCTGCCCCTGCTCCGTGAGGTGGGCGTCCATGGCGGAGCGGAGGTCGGCCATGAACGACTCGATCTGCTCCAGGAGCTGGGGCGGGTAGTGCGACATCGTGGTGTCGAGGCGGTGGGCGAGCGGGCCGAAGAACTCGTCCGCCCGTTCCTGGATGTGGGCGCCGCTGCGCAGATCATCGGCCCGGTCCTGGGAGGCTTCCTCATCGAAGGCGGCTTCTTCGGTCTGGGCTGGCGGTCGGTGTTCCTGATCAACCTGCCCATCGGAATCGCGGCGCTGATCGTGGCCGCGACGGCCGAGCCCGACGGTGAAGGCGGGCTTGCGCAGCAGGCCCGGGGTCACCAGCGTGATCACGGCCCGCGGCGGCCGCACCGCGCTGCTGCACGGCGAACAGGGCGAAACCGGGCATCGCCCTGTTCTTCGGCGGGCTGATCGGCACGCAGCTCGTGCTGACCCTCTACCTCCAGATCGGCCAGCGCTTCACCGCCGGGGAGGCGGGACTCGGCAACCTGCCGCTCGCGGTGGGAACCGCCGTCGGCGGCTCCATCGGCGTCGCGATCTTCGGCTCGGTGTTCTTCGCCCGGGCCGAGGCCGGTGACTTCACCACCGGTTTCCACCGCGCGCTGATCGTCCAGGCGTGTCTGCTGGTGGCCTTCCTCGCCATCACCTTCCTGCTGCCCAGGAAGGGCCGCCCCGAGGAGGAGCAGCACGTCATTCCCGAGGCGGCTGCCGACGGCTCCGGCCCCGAGCGGGAGCTCGCCGCGTGACAGCGGCCGCCGCCCGCTGATCGGCCGACGGGGCGGCGCCACAAGTCCGATTACGGCCGTTCTCCGGAGAACCCGAACTGGTAAGGCACTCTTGTGAGTTGAGGTTCCCCTCTTAACAATGCGCATGACAACCGAAGGATCTTCGGTCGCATTGTCACCCAGAGGGGAACCCCCACATGAACAAGCCTCTCGCCGGCGCCGCGTTCGCCCTGCTCCTCACCGGAGCGGTGGCCTCGCCGGCCGTGGCCCAGGCACCCCGGGACACGGCCCGACAGGCCGTCGCAGTCAACTTCGCCGGCACGGTCGCTCTCAGCAACTGCTCCGGCTCCGTCGTCCGCGTGCCGAACTCGCTGCCCACCGACCCCGCGCTCGTCCTGTCCAACGGTCACTGTCTGGAGTCCGGCATGCCGGCGGCCGGACAGGTCGTCAAGGACAAGGCGTCCAGCCGCTCCTTCTCGCTGCTGAACGCCTCGGGCTCCAAGGTCGCGACCCTGCGCGCGAGCAAGATCTCGTACGCCACGATGGCCGACACCGACATCTCGATCTACCAACTGACCAAGACCTACGCGCAGATCAGCAGCCAGTACGGCATCAACGCGCTCACCCTGAACGACGCCCACCCCGTGCAGGGCACCGCGATCAAGGTGGTGTCCGGCTACTGGAAGCGAACGTACAGCTGCAACGTCGACGGGTTCGCGTACCGCCTCAAGGAGGGGGAGTGGACCTGGAAGGACTCCCTGCGCTACACCTCGTCCTGCAACACCATCGGCGGCACCTCCGGCTCCCCGGTGATCGACACGACGACGGGCAAGGTGGTCGCCGTGAACAACACGGGCAACGAGGACGGCGGGTCCTGCACGCTGAACAACCCGTGCGAGGTGTCCGAGAGCGGCGCCGTGACGGTCCGCCAGGGCATCAACTACGCGCAGCAGACCTACACCATCGTCCCCTGCGTCGGCCCCGGTAACACGATCGACCTGAGCCGCCCCGGCTGCACGCTCCCCAAGCCGTAGCGAACGCGTCGGGGCCCGCCCGGAATCCGGACGGGCCCCGACGCCGCGCGGTATCAGCCCTTGGGGACCACGATGACGACGGTGCTGCACACCTTGTCGGCGAAGGTCTGCTTCTTGGCGTCCCACAGCGGCCACAGGTAGCCGATGTAGCAGGCGATCCCGTCGAGGAAGTGCGCCAGCTTGCGGACGAAGGCCATGCCGAAGCCGAGGACGTTGCCGTCGGCCTCGCGGCGCACGCTGATCCCGACGACCTTCTTGCCGATCGACTGGCCGGTCGAGCCCTCCTTGTACAGCTGGTAGATGCCCATGGCGAAGGCGTAGAGCATGCCGATCATGAAGAAGACGCCCGGCCCGGAGGCGCCCGCGTCGTCGCTCATGGCGAGGTCGATGAAGCCGAGGGCGTACATCGGTCCCACGGTGATCAGACCGTCGAGGATGGTCGCGCCGACGCGCAGGCCCCAGTGCGCCAGCGGCGGCATTCCGGTACCCGGCATGGGCGGCATGCCACCGGGCATCCCGGTCTGCGGGTACGCGCCGTACGGCTGCTGCGGGGGGACGCCGCCCATGGGCTGCTGCGGGTAGCCGTACTGCGGGGGGACACCCTGCGGCGCCTGCTGCGGGTAGCCGGGCTGACCCTGCGGGGGCTGCTGCTGGCCGTAGGGGTTGTTCGGGTCGCCGAAGCTCATGGCGAAGTCTCTCCAGGGGTGTGACGGGGACGAGCGGCCCGGCGGAGGGACGTGAAACGAGCGGGTTTGCCCCCCTGCGCAGCCGCGAACTTGCGGGGCCATGGTGTTAGTAAGATCGGCCACTTGTCCAATCCGTTGTCACTTGTGCCCACCACGTGACGGACCGGTAGACACAGCATGGAGTCCCGGACCCTGAGGACGGGTCCGGGACTCCGGGGGCCACTTCGCTGACCGCTTCTACAACGACCGGCGCCCCTGCGGGTCACCGGTACGCCGCCATCGCTACTTCGGCATCAGGACGGTGTCCACGATGTAGACGGTGGCGTTCGCGGTGGGAACGTTGCCGCAGACCACGTTGGACGTGCCGTTGACCTTGTAGGACTCGCCCGAGCCGGTGGTGGTCACCTTCCCCGTCTCCAGCGTGGCGAAGGAGCCGTTCTCCAGCTGCCCGGGCGTCAGCTTCTCGCCGACCACGTGGTACGTGAGGATCTTGGTCAGCGTGGCCTTGTCGGCGAGGACCTTGTCGAGGTCGGCCTTCGGAATCTTGGCGAAGGCGTCGTTGGTCGGCGCGAACACCGTGATGTCCTTCGCGTTGTTGAGCGTGTCCACGAGCCCGGCCTGCTTCACGGCCGCCACCAGGGTGGACAGCGCCGGGTTGTTGGACGCGGCGGTCGCGACCGGGTCCTTGGCCATGCCGTCGAAGCTGCCCGCGCCCTCCTTCGGGACACCGGCGCACGCGGCACCGAAGGGCCCGTCCGCCGTCATGGGCGCCGAGGCGTCCGCGGCCGGGGAGGAGGTGTCCGCGCTCGCTTCGGCGGCCGCACCGGCGGCCGCGTCCTTTCCGGAGCCGGAGTCGGAGTCGGAGCAGGCGGCCAGCGCGAAGGGCAGTACGGCTGCCGTGGCGACGGCGAGGGCGGTACGGCGGAAACGAAGGGTGTTCATGGTGTTCTCCAGAGAAGGGTCGGTACATACGGAACGGAAGAATGGAAAGTGTGTGAAGTGGTGTGGAACCGGGGGCGCTTCGGTCAGCCGACCGTGACGAACACGCCGTGCCGGCCGCTCGCGCCGTCCGGGACGGTGCGGGTCCGCAGCTCGGTCTGGACCTCGCCCCGGCCGTCCGTGGCGCGGACGGTGAGACGGTGACCCCCCGGCGAGGCCCTCCAGTCGAAGGACCACTGGCGCCAGGTGTCGGCGGTGGCCCGCGCCGCGAGCGAGGCCTCCTGCCACGGTCCGTCGTCGATCCGGACCTCCACCCGCTCGATGCCGCGGTGCTGGGCCCACGCCACCCCGGCCACCGCCACGGTCCCGGCCGGGATCCGGGCGAAGGGACGGGGGGTGTCGATGCGGGCCTGCGTCTTGACCGGCGCCCGGCGGGCCCAGCCGCGCTTGACCCAGTACGGGTCGTAGGAGTCGAAGGTGGTGAGCTCGATCTCCCGGATCCACTTGCAGGCGGAGACGTAGCCGTAGAGACCGGGTACGACCATCCGGACCGGGAAGCCGTGCTCGAAGGGGAGCGGCTCGCCGTTCATGCCGACGGCCAGCATCGCGTCCCGGCCGTCCATGACCTCCTCGACGGGGGTGCCCAGCGTCATCCCGTCCACCGAGCGCGCGATCAGCTGGTCGGCCCGGCCGCCGCCGGACGGCGCCCGGACGCCCGCCTCCCGCAACAGGTCCGACAGGCGTACGCCGAGCCAGCGCGCGGAGCCCGCGTAGGGGCCGCCGACCTCGTTCGACACGCAGGTGAGGGTGATGTCGCGCTCGATCAGCGGGCGTTGGAGGAGTTCGGCGAAGGAGTAGGAGCGCGGGCGGGAGACCCCCTCGCCGTGGATGCGCAGCCGCCAGGTGCCGGCGTCCGGCCTGGGGACCACGAGGGCGGTGTCGACACGGTAGAACTCCTTGCTCGGTGTGGTGAAGGCGCTGACTCCGGCAATCCGCAGGCCCGCCCCGGCCGGGATCGGCGGGGCCGGCGAAGCGGGAGCGGGCAGGCGTACGGCGGCGCGTGAGGCGCTGGCGTCCCGGCCGCGCCGGCCGGTCAGGGCCCGGCCGAGGACGCCCGCGCCGGTGGAGGCGATCGCGGTGATCCCTGCCGCGAGGAGGAAACCCCGGCGGTTCCAGGCGGAGGGCGGGTCTTCGGAGCCACCTCCCGGGGTGCCCGTCGTGGTGTCCGTCGGCGCGTCCGCCGAAGCGCTGCCCCCTCCGGCGGGCCGGACGGCGGGCTGGACGGCGGGGCCGGTGCCGGGGCCGGTGGCGGGGCCGCCCACCTTCCCCACCAGCAGGTACAGCACCAGTGCCCCGGCCGCGGCCCCCACCAGCGAGGGCAGCACGTCCGCCGCCCCGGCCGCGTCGGGCCGGCCGAGGGCCGCCGCCGCGCCGAGGACGCCGAAGGCCAGTACCCCGGCCGCTCCCGTCCGGCGGTGGCGCAGGGCGAACACCCCCAGCAGGGCCGCCAGGAGGCCCACGGTGGTGAGGATGCCGAGTTGGAGGACCAGCTTGTCGTTCTCGCCGAAGGTGCGGATGGCGAAGTCCTTGAGCGCCGCCGGAGTGCGGTCGATGGCCGCCCCGCCGATCACCGTGACCGGCCCCGCCTGGGGTCGTACGAGGGACGCGGTCAGCTCGGCGGCGGCCAGTGCCGTGTATCCCGCCAGCAGGCCGCTCGCCGCGGCGAGGGCCCCGCGTTCGACGGTCCTTCGGTTGATGCTCACGACCCTCATTCGGGACGGGGTCCCTCCCGGATGGGTCGGTCATCCGATCAAGTGAAGATCCGTCAGTGTGTTGACCTTTGTGTGCGGGTCGTACGTCATCGCTCCGTACGACCCCCGCACGCGGGCGGCGGCGCCGACTGCCGCCGCCTGCGCGGGTCCTGCGGGGCTCGGCGGCGCTCAGGAGTGGCGACCCACTCCCCGCCGGTCCGGAGGACCACCGGCCCGCCGCCCCGTTGCCGGCGGCGGGCCGGAGCATGCATCCCGGGTCCTGGGTCAGGCGTTGACGCAGGTGGTGCCGAACGCGGGGTTGAGCAGCCCGATCACACTGATCGAGTTGCCGCAGGCGTTGATCGGGATGTGGATCGGGATCTGGATCAGGTTGCCCGAGCCGACCCCCGGGGAGTGGGCGGCGAGCCCCTGGGCTTCGGCGTCGGCCGAGGCCGCCGAGGCCCCGCCTACGAGAAGGGCACCCGAAACGAGGGCGAGTGCGGCACTCTTGAGGACACGCGACACGACAGATCTCCTTGCTGGCTGTGCGGCGGCGGACTCCGGGGCCCATCAGCCCCGTGACCCGCCGCGCGGCGGCCCCTGGACCGGGCCCGCGACCCTCCTTCGGCCCGGACCCCCGGCGCGGTTTGGTCCAGGGGGCCGGTTCCCCCGAACGGATGCCCTTTCGCGTGCATGTCGGCCCATCCGCACGCGGCCCGGCTCCGAAGAGGGGGTGAGACAGCAAGGACCCGGCGCGCGCCGTGACCTCGGCCGACGGGGAACAGGTGTGCCTGCCACGAAGGATCGTTCATGCGATGGATGGACCGGCGAGAACCGCTCGCGGCCCCGGCGTGCCCGCACGGGCCCGGCCGTACAGGGGGGCCGCTCAGGTGAACCCCGAGAAGCTGCGCTTCCCCGGACCGGGCCCGGGCAGCGGCCCCGGACAGGTACCCGGCACCGGACAGGGACCCGGCACCGGACCCGGATCGGCCGCGGCCGCACTCGCGGAGCTGATGGCGTGCGTCGCGCAGGGCGACCAGGACGCGTTCTCCGTGCTGTACGACGCCGTGGCCGGAACCGTCTTCGGCATCGCCGTCAAGGTGGTGCGCGACCGCGCCCAGTCGGAAGAGGTCGCCCAGGAGGTGATGATCGACGTGTGGCGCCAGGCCGCCCGCTACCGCCCCGACCAGGGGAGCGTCATGGCCTGGGTGGCCACGATCGCGCACCGGCGCGCCGTCGACCGGGTCCGCTCCGCCCAGGCCTCGGCCACCCGCGAGCACGACGTGGGCGTACGCGGCCAGGAACGCCCCTTCGACGAGGTGAGCGAGCAGGTGGAGTCCCGGCTGGAACGCGATCAGGTCACACGCTGCCTGCGCCGGCTGACCGAGCTCCAGCGCCAGGCCGTCACCCTCGCCTACTACCAGGGGTTGACCTACCGTGAGGTCGCCGAGACCCTCCAGACCCCTCTTCCCACGATCAAGACCCGGATGCGCGACGGACTGATCCGCCTGCGCGACTGCATGGGGGTGACCACGTGAAGCACGACGAAGAACTGCACACCCTCACCGCGGCCTACGTACTGGACGCGCTCGGCCCAGGTGAACAGGAGTCCTTCTCCCGGCACTTGGCCCGCTGCGCGCCGTGCTCCGGGGACGTGGCGGAGTTCTCCGCCACGGCCGGACGGCTTGCCTCCGCCGTGGCCCTCGCGCCCCCGCCGCAGATGAAGGCGGAGGTTCTGGCCCGCATCGAGACCGTCCGCCAGGTCCCCCCGAGGGTCGGCGTCCGCCGGGCGGCCGGATTCCTGGACCGGCTCCCGCGCAAGGCCGGCGCCTTCGTCGTCGCCGCTTCCCTCGCCGGAGCGGCCCTCTTCGGCGGCGCCGCGCTCTACGAGAGCGGGCGGGCGGACCGGGCCCGGCAGGACGCCCGGCAGGCCGAGGCGCGCAGCCAGGAGCTGCGGGCGGTGGTCACCGCCCCGGACGCCCGTACCGTGCACGGCCGCACCAGCGGCGGAGCCGCCGCGACGGTGATCACCTCCGCGGCCCGGGACCGGGCGGTGTTCCTCGCCGACCGGCTGCCGGCCCCCGGGGAGGGCCGCACGTACCAACTCTGGCTCGCCGACGGCGGCGCGATGCGCCCGGCCGGCTTCCTCACCGGCGACGGGGCGGCCGTGCTGGACGGCGGCCTCGGTACGGCCACGGCGGTCGGCCTGACGCTGGAGCCCGCCGGGGGCTCGCCGCAGCCGACGACCAGCCCCCTGCTCCTGCTCGCCCTCCGGGCGTAGGGCGTACGGGCGCCCGGGCGGGTGGCATGGAGCGAGGGCTCCGGTCACCGGCCCGGCGGGGCCACGGGCCTGCCGGCTCCAGCGGCCGGCCGGGCTCAGGGCCCGGTCCGGTTCAGGGACCCGCCGAACAGCGCCGCCGCGTTCGAGGCGCTGGAGCGGCATCGGCGGCGCGCCGCCCAGGGGGAGGCCGGGATCCGCATCCGGGGGCAGCGAGCCGGTGTGGCGTCCGCGCCGATCCCGCGCCGGGTGCCCGTGCCGGTCCGGCCCGGCCGATCCGGCCGGTCCAGGTAGGAGGGGGGCCACAGATGGGCGTGCACGTCGCCGATCCGGGGCCGCCGCACCGCGTCCCCACTGCGCCCCATCGGGGGCTGGCCCCGGCCGCGGGCCGCGTGGATCATGAGGGGGCGCCGGAGCGAAGGGGCCCCGGCGCCGCCACCGAGCCAGGGGGTCCATGTGCCGTCCGTGCCGTCCACGTCATCCGTGCCGTCCGTGCCGTCCGTGCCGTCCGTCGAGCCGAGTTACGCCTCCGGGGCCTGTGAGGTGCCGCTGCTGGGCGACACCATCGGCGAGAACCTGGACCGCACCGTCCGCAGGTTCCCCGGCCGCGACGCCCTCGTCGACATGGCCTCCGGGCGCCGGTGGACGTACGCGGAGTTCGCTGCGGACGTGGACGACCTCGCGCTCGGCCTGCTCGACCTCGGGATCGTCAAGGGGGACCGGGTCGGCATCTGGGCGCCCAACTGCCCGGAGTGGACGCTGGTGCAGTACGCCACCGCCAGGATCGGCGCGGTCCTCGTCACCGTGAACCCGGCCTACCGCTCCCACGAGCTGGAGTACGTCCTGCGCCAGTCCGGGATCCGGCTGCTGGTCGCGGCGGACCGGTTCAAGAGCTCCGACTACGCGGCCATGATCCAGGAGGTCGGGCCGCGCTGTCCGGCACTGGAGTTCACCGCGCTGCTGGACGGCCCGCTCTGGAACTCCCTCCCGGAACGCGGCCGCCGCGCCGACCGGGCCGAACTGCTCCGTGCCCAGGCCGAGCTGAGTCCGGACGACGCCGTGAACATCCAGTACACCTCGGGGACCACCGGCTTCCCCAAGGGGGCGACCCTCTCGCACCACAACATCCTCAACAACGCCTACTTCGTGGGGGAGTTGTGCCGCTACACCGAGCAGGACCGGGTCTGCATCCCGGTGCCCTTCTATCACTGTTTCGGCATGGTCATGGGAAACCTGGCCTGCACCAGCCACGGCGCGGCCATGGTCATTCCCGCGCCCGCCTTCGACCCGGGGGCCACCCTGGCCGCAGTCGAGGCGGAGGCCTGCACCTCGCTCTACGGGGTCCCCACCATGTTCATCGCCGAGCTGGCCCACCCGGACTTCGAGACCTACGACCTCTCCAGCCTGCGCACGGGCATCATGGCGGGCTCGCCCTGCCCGGTCGAGGTGATGAAGGAGGTCATCGACCGGATGGGCATGCGCGAGGTGTCCATCTGCTACGGCATGACGGAGACCTCGCCCGTCTCCACCCAGACCCGCGTGGACGACTCCGTGGAGCGCCGCGTCTCGACCGTGGGCCGCGTCGGACCCCACCTGGAGGTCAAGGTGGTCGACCCGGCCACCGGCCGGACCGTCCCGCGCGGCGAACCGGGCGAACTGTGCACCCGGGGCTACTCGGTCATGCTCGGCTACTGGGACCAGCCCGAGCGCACTGCCGAGGCGGTCGACGCGGCCCGCTGGATGCACACCGGAGACCTCGCCGTCATGGACGGGGACGGGTACCTGAGCATCACCGGCCGGATCAAGGACATGGTCATCCGCGGCGGCGAGAACCTGTACCCGCGCGAGATCGAGGAGTTCCTGCACGCCCACCCCGACGTCATGGACGTCCAGGTCATCGGCGTGCCCGACCCGAAGTACGGGGAGGAGCTCATGGCGTGGGTGCGGATGCGGGAGGGCGCCGAGCCGCTGACCGCGGCGGCCGTGCGGGCGTACTGCGAGGGCCGGCTGGCCCACTTCAAGATCCCGCGCTACGTCCATGTCGTGGAGGAGTTCCCCATGACGGTGACCGGCAAGATCCGCAAGGTCGAGATGCGCGAGACGGCGGCCCGGCTGCTGGGCCTTCCCTCCTGACCGGGGTCCACCCGAGGACGGCCGCGCGGTGTCCCGTACCGCCGGCGCCTGTGTCCCGTACCGCCGTCGCCGCGGTACGGGACACAGGGCGTGCGCCCGTACCCACTCAGCGGGCCGCCCCGGCGCCCTTCCCCACCACGGTGTTGCTCGTGACCGCGCCGTCGGCGCCGGCCAGGGTCACGGCGTGCCGGACCCCGTCGGATCCGAGGACCACCACGCGCCAGGCGCTCCCGCCGCCCTCCTGGGCGACCACGCGCAGGGCCTCCGCCTTGCCGCCGGGCACGGCGGCCTCCGCCTTGTCCAGGGCCTGGGCCGCCGGCAGCGCGGGCAGCGGTACGGGCGACCGGTCGGGGCCACCCACGACGAACCCCTCCTCGCCGTCGGGCGCCCCCGGCCGGCCCGGCCCGTCCGGCGGGAAGGCGCCCCGCTCGCCCTTCTGACCCCGCAGGCCGGGCTTCCCGGGCTCGCCCGGCTTCCCGGGGCGCGCGGGAAGCGGAGCCGTCATCTCGCCGCCCCCCTCCCGCTCGACGTCGAACCGGTCCCACACCCGCTCCGCACGCGTGCGGCGGACGTCGTGGTCGTGATCCGCCACGGCCACCACCGCCGCCCCCGCGCCGGCGGAGGCCACCACCACGAGCCCGAGCGCCACCCAGCGCCCCCGGCCCTCACGGGCGAACCGGGTGAAGCGGGCGCCGCGCCCCGCCGCCTTGCCGGCCGGGTCGCCGCCACCCTCGCCGCCGCCCTCGACGGGAACAGCGGCCGGGGGGAACTCGGGCGGCTGCGGACTGGACTGAGTCATCTGGATGCTCCTCGCGCTTCTCCGGGCGACGTGCCCGGCTCGGCCGATCCTGCGAGCAGGATGCTGAAGCCCCGCTGAAGCGAGCTGAAGAACCCTTCAGCAAGCCGGCGGCGCGACCTGAGAACCTTGCCCCATGCGCGTACTGGTGGTCGAGGACGAGCGGCGGCTGGCCGCCGCCCTGCAACGCGGTCTGCGGGCCGAGGGCTTCACTGTGGACACGGCACACGACGGCCCGCAAGGCCTGTGGATGGCCGGCGAGCACGACTACGACGCCATCGTGCTCGACATCATGCTGCCCGGCCTCAACGGCTACCGGGTCTGCGCCCGGCTGCGCGCGGCCGGCTGTGAGTCCGGCATCCTCATGCTCACCGCCAAGGACGGCGAGTACGACGAGGCCGAGGCCCTGGACACCGGAGCCGACGACTTCCTCTCCAAGCCCTTCTCCTACGTGGTCCTCGTGGCCCGCCTGCGGGCCCTGATCCGGCGCACCGGCCGCCGCAGCCCACAGGTCATGGAGTTCGGCGACCTCCTCGTCGACCCGGCCCGGCAGCGCTGCACGCGCGGCGGCGTCGAAGCCCGGCTGACCGCACGCGAGTTCGCCGTCCTGGTGCACCTGGCCCGCCGGGCCGGCGAGGTCGTACCCAAGCGGGACATCCTCGACCACGTCTGGGACGCCGCCTACGAAGGCGACCTGAACGTCGTCGAGGTCCACGTCAGCGCCCTGCGCCGGAAGATAGACGCGCCCTTCGGCCGGGCCGCGGTGGAGACCGTCCGGGGCGCCGGATACCGGCTGGCGGCCGACGGTGGCTGATCCCGACCGGTCCCACGACTCCCAGCCCTCTCACGGGTTCTGTGAGCTCCACGCGGACCGGGACCGCCCCCGCGCGGCGGCGTCCCGGCCGCGCGAGCTCGGGTACCGGCTGCGCAGGGCCGCGTCCCGGCTCCGTCCGAGGTCCGTCCGTGCCCAGGCCACCCTCGGCGCGTCCGCCGTGGTGGCCCTGGCCCTCGGACTGGCCTCCTTCGCCCTGCTCGGGGCCCTGGAGGCCAACCTGACCAGGAGCGCCCAGGAGGATGCCGAACGGCAGGCCGTCAAGGTGGCCGCGCTGGCGGCCACCGGCCGGCTGGACCCCGTACCGCCCCCGGGCCGCGGGAGCGACTTCTTCCAGGTCGTCGACGCGCGGGGCCGCGTGCTCGCCGCCAGCCCCAACCTCAGCGGCCGCCCCGCCCTCGTCCCCGAACCACCCGTCGCACCCGGCACGGTCCGCGACACCTGGAAGGGCGGCCGGGTCCGCCAGGAACACCGCCAGCGCGTCGTGCAGGTCACCACCGTCACCGAGAAGGGCCTGGTCACCGTCTACGCCGGGACCTCGCTCCGGGACGCCGACACCGCCGACGCGACGATCATGGCGGTGCTGGCCGTCGTGGTACCGCTGCTCGTCCTGGTCGTGGCCCTGATCACCTGGCGCGTCACCGGCTGGGCCCTGCGCCCCGTCGAGGCGATCCGCGCCGAGGTCGCCGAGATCGGCGACCGCGAACTGCACCGCCGGGTGCCCGTTCCGCCCACCCGCGACGAGGTGGCCCGGCTCGCCGTCACCATGAACGCCACCCTGGACCGGCTGGAAGCCGCCGGCATCCGCCAGCGCCGCTTCATCGCGGACGCCTCGCACGAACTGCGCAGCCCCATCACGGTGCTCCGCACCCAACTGGAGGTCGCGCAGGCCCACCCGGATCCCGAACTGTGGGGCGAACTGGTCAGCGGCGCGCTCGAGGACACCGTGCGGCTCCAGGACCTGGCGGCCGACCTGCTCCTGCTGGCTCGCCTCGACACCTCGGAGCCGCCACCGGCCACCGCCGTCGACCTCACGGAGGTGGTCCGCGAAGCGGCCCGGACGCGCCCGGGCGCCCGCGTCCCCGTACACGCCGACATCGCGCCCGGGATAGCCATCCGCGGCAGCACGATCTGGCTGTCACGGCTCGTCACCAACCTGCTGGACAACGCCGGCCGGCACGCCGAGCGGAACGTCGCCCTCGTGCTGCGCGTCGACGAGGCCCGCGGCGAGGCCGTCCTGGAGGTCACCGACGACGGAGCGGGCATCGCGCCCGCCGACCGCGAGCGGGTCTTCGAACGCTTCACCCGGCTCGACGACGCCCGCGCCCGCGACGAGGGCGGCACCGGCCTGGGTCTGGCCATCGCCCGCGACATCGCCCTGCGCCTCGGCGGCACGCTCGCCGTCCGGGACTCCCCGAAGGGGGCCCGCCTGGTCGCCACGCTCCCGCTCGGCCCCTGACGTAGCGGCCCGGGGGGTCGAAGAGCCGGGCGGGCTTCACGGTGACCCGGCCCGTGGAGACGGCCTTCAGGGTGCCGAGGGCCGAGACGTACGCCGGGAAACTGTCCGTGTCCCGCCGGTGGCGGGCCGGCTCCCGGTAGTCGCCGAGGGCCGGGCAGCCGCCGCCCGCCGGCGCGTCCACCCACTCGGTGTTGTACGGGGGGAGCAGCGTCTCCCCGCTCGCCGCGAACACGGTGTTGGCGCTGTAGTAGCGGAAGTCGGCGCCGTGGAAGAGGGCCCCGCCCGAGTCCGGGAAGGTCTTGGTCAGTCCCGCCCCGTCGTAGGGGAGTCCTTCTTCCACGTGCCCGATGCCGTGGGGGCGGGTCTGCTCCCTCCCGCTCGGGAGCAGTCTGCAGGCAGCCGGTGACCAACCGTGGCGAGGCATCCGGCGCCGGGGTGAGATTCCGGGAAGCTTCACCCTGTCGTCGCGCGTCCGTTCCTACGAAGCGGCGTAGCGGGCCAGGAAGAGGTCGACTCCCGAGGTGACGACACGGGTCAGCTCCGCCGGGTCCCTCCCGGTGCCGGGTGCGAAGGTGTGCACCAGTTGCGGGACGCCGGCGGTGACGGCGACGAGCTGCTGAACGGCGAGTACGGGGTCCGGGACGTCGAGCTGGCCGCGCCTGGCGAGCTCCGTGCAGGCCTCGACGAGGGGCCCGTCGTACCTGTCGTACGTGACCCGGTACCAGAGCCGGCCGAGCTGCGGAAAGCGGTCGATCTCACCGATCACCAGGCGGCGCAGCGCCATGACGTCGGGGCGCAGCAGGAGCACGGCCCGGTCCCGGGTGAGGGCGATCAGGGCGGCGCGCAGATCGGCGGCCTCCGCGAGGGCGGAGGCGCGGGGTTCGTGTCCGGCGCAGGTCTCGCGCAGCAGGCCGGCGATCACGGCGAGGAACAGCCGCTCCTTGGTGCCGAAGTGCTTGTAGACCGTCGCCTTGGAAACCCCGGCACGGCTGGTGATCGCGTCCATGGAGGCGGCCGCGAACCCCTCGGCGAGGAACTCCGCGGCGGCCGCGTCCGCGATCGCCCGGCGCTTGCGCCGGACGGCCTCGGAGGAAGAGGGGATCACGGGGATGACCGGGATGCCGAAGGCGTCGGTGGCGTTCGCCGTCTCGGCTTCCATGGGGGAGTCCTTCGTACCTGCGGGGTGGCATGGGGTGGCAAGGGGGCGGTGCGCGCCGGGTCCAGTGTATGAACCGAACCGTCCGGTCGGCACTGCCTGCCTGCCTGCCCGGTCCCGGTGCGCGTCAGTCCTGCGCCGAGCGGCCCTCCTTGACGGCCTCGGTGATGTCGGCCGTGTCGGCGGCCGGCGGGATCGCGATGTCCTCCGCGACGCCGAAGGAGAGGAAGTCGATGTCGACGGTGACGGTCCCGAAGGTCTGGTTCAGCCGGGAGGGCATCCCCTTGTCGTCGACCCAGAGGTCCGAGACGAGCTCGGTCGCACCGCTCCCGCCCACCGCCCCGAACATCGCCTTGGTGCCGCCCAGTTTGTCCGCCGGAACCGTGGCCCGATAGTGCACGGAGCTCTTGCCGTTGACGTCCTCCCGGCCGACCTCGGTCACGTTGCCGGCCCACTTCAGGGACTTCAGCCCGGCCGTCGGGTCGTTGTCGCCCGCGTTCATCCCGGCTGCGCCCTGCTCGCCGAGCACGGCGGAGGCCTCGACCTTCAGCCGTGTCCTGCCCGCGAAGGGGCCGCTCGGCGCCGGGTCGATGCCGTAGTAGCAGACCCCCTGGACGAGCCGGTACGTGATCGTGCCGTCGGCGACCAGATCCTCCATCCGGAGGTCCTCGGCCGGCATCTCGGCCTCCATCGCGAGGCCGTCACCCCAGGAGTAGGTGCCGTTCACCTGGACCGGCTTGCCGCCCGTGTCGGGCATCGTCACGCTCAGCTCGACCTCGGCCGAGCCCGCCTTCGCGGCCTCGTCGGAGGCCTGCGTGAGCGTTGCGACCAGTGTCTCGGCCGAGTCGGCGGCCTTCTGTCCCACGGAGGCGTCGGCCGTACAGCCGCCCGGGCCCGCCGTCACCATCACGGCCGCCGCGATGCTCGCGGTGACTGTCCCTGCCTTCATTCCCCATCCCTTGGCGGGTTGTCGTCCCCGTCCCCCGGACGGGACCCGATGCGTCACCCGCTCGCACGGTCCCTCGACCGTGAGCGATTCCTTCGGCCTCCGCCGAACCGCCGCGAAGTTCCCCCGGGAGGCCCGGGAAACTCGGGGGCACCCGTCCGAGCAGTCCTTATATCCTGCCCGGCATGCTGCGACTCCAACTCCTGCGGGCCGATCACGAGGACGCCCTACTGGCCTTCGAGCGGGACAACCGGGCGTACTTCGCCCGCTCCGTACCGGACCGCGGGGACGCGTACTTCGCGGAGTTCGCCGCCCGCCACCGCGCCCTGCTCGCGGAACAGGAGACGGGCGCGTGCCGGTTCCACCTCGTGATGGACGCAGCCGGAGAGCTGATCGGGCGTGTCAACCTGGTGGACCTCGAGGACGGCGCAGCCGACCTCGGCTACCGGATCGGTGAACGAGCGGCGGGCCGCGGCGCGGCCACCGCCGCCGTCCGGGAGGTCTGCCGGCTCGCCGCCACGGAGTACGGACTCGGCGTCCTCACCGCGTCAGCGGCCCTGGACAACGCGGCCTCGGCGGCGGTGCTCCGGCGGACCGGATTCACGGTTGTGGGGGAGACCGTCCTGGACGGCTGCCCCGGGCTGAGCTACCGGCGCGAGCTGACCGCCGAGGGCTGACCGGCGCGAGCTGACCGCTGCCGGCCTACCGTCGACGGCCGAACCGCCCTCGGCTGACCCTCCAGGGCTGACCGGCCCCGCCCGCCCCGTTCCGCCCGAACGGGGCGACAGCCCCGGTCCTGATGCGTACGGGTGACGGTCCGACAGGGATGCGTCACCCCATCGGTGGCCCCGGCGCGCGCGCACGGCGTTGATCACCGAGTGTGTTGATCACTGGCAGCGTGCGCTGCCCGTCGGCCCCCGCATCGAGGAGTAACCGGCCCCATGGCTGTCGCGCCGCACCCCGCCGCCGATCGGTTGCCGGTCCCCGCCGAGGCGGAGGTGCGCGGCCACGCCGGGCACGCGCTCCCGGCCATCGACCACGAGCGGCCCAGGACGCGTGAGGGCTCCACGGACGAAGAGACCCGGGCCATGGCCCACGCGCTCTGAGACCCCCCTCCTTTCCCCCTTCTCCCCCCCACGTAAAGGTTCCCCATGTCCCGTCCCGGAGTCGCCCGCGCCGACTCCCCGGACTTCGCCGCCCACATCGCGCTGCCGCCCACCGGCGCGGTGCGGTTCCATCTCCGCCGTATGTGATTCCTTCGCCCCCACTGCCACTTGGAGCAAGCCGATGGCCCTCGCCCCGTCGCCGCCCCCGGGCTGCCCCCACACCGGACCCGCCCGCAGGACCGTGGTCCAGGCGGCGGCCCTCGCCGCCGCCGGAGTCACGACGGGCCTCGCACCCGCGGCGTGGGCCGCCGAGGCCCCGGCCCGCCCGCCGGCGGGACCGGCCGCGGAGCCCGCGCGCAGGGACACCGACCCCGCGCTCCTCCCGCTGCGCACCGACCGCGACTCCCAGGGCGACATCCTCGCCGGGTTCCGCAAGGACCACGCCTGCTTCCTCTTCCTCCACTTCCGCGACGCCGGCAAGGCCCGGCGCTGGCTGGCCGGCCTGCTGCCCTCGATCTCCACCACCGAGGAAGTGGCCCGCTTCAACCGGGCCTTCAGCAGGGCCCGCCGGCGCAGCGGGGGCATCGATCCCGACTCCATGGCCACGCTGTGGACCGGGCTCAGCCTGACGCATCCGGGGCTGGTCCTGTTCGCGGGCAAGGAGCCGTTCCCCGCGGCCCCGGCCGGCTCCAGCGCCGAGGCCTTCACCCAGGGCTCCGCCGCCCGCGCGCAGCAGCTCGGCGACACCGGTACCAGCGCCCCGCAGTCCTGGCTGTTCGGCTCGCAGGAGCCCGGGCGCGTGGTGCACGCCGTCCTCACGCTCGCCGCAGACCAGCCCGAACGCCTCGCAGCCGCCGTCGCACAGCACCGCGAGGGCGCGGGCGCCGCGGGGGCGACGGTCCTGTTCCTCCAGGACGGGGCCACGCTCCCCGGCGAGCTGCGCGGGCACGAGCACTTCGGCTTCCTCGACTGCATCAGCCAGCCCGGCGTACGGGGCTTCGACGAGCCCGACCCGGCAGACGCCACCGGCGTGCTCGGCAAGCCCGGATCCAGGCTGATCCCCGCCGGCGAGTTCGTCGTCGGCGCCGAGCGGGTGGGCAAGCGCCCCACGGGCCTGCCCGCCTGGGCCACCGGCGGCGCCTTCCAAGTGGTACGCCGCCTCGCGCAGGACGTGCCCGGCTGGTGGACCCAGGTCGCCCTGCGCCTCGCCGAACTCCAGCGCGCCGGCGCCGCGCCCGCCGACGCCGGCCGGGAATGGCTCGGAGCCCGGCTGATGGGCCGCTGGCCGGGCGGCATGCCGGTGGCCCTGTGCCCCGCGGCGGAGCAACTGCCCGTGCCGGGGAAGCATCCCGACGCCGGACTCGACTACAGCCAGGACCCGCAGGGCTGGGGCATGCCGCTGTTCGCGCACATCCGCAAGGGGAACCCGCGCGGCGGCCTCGTCCTCACCCCGGGCCGTCCCCCCGTGGCCCAGGCGGAGCTCGACGCGCGGCGCCTGATGCGGCGCGGAATCCCGTACGGCCCCGTCTACAAGCCCGAACTGGGCGAGGAGCACGGTCCGCAGGCCCAGCGCGGGCTGGTCTTCGTCTGCCACCAGTCGGACCTGGTGGGGCAGTTCGAGCTGGTGATGCGCAAGTGGGTGAACGACCCCGAGTTCCCGGCCGGCCGCAACCCCCGCGCGGGCTGCGACCCGGTGATCGGCCCCGATTCTCCCATCGCCTTCGAAACGCCCTCGGCGGACGGCACCGGCAGCCGGGCCAACACCCTCCACTTCGGCCGTTTCGTCCGCACCGAGGGATCGGTCTACGCCTTCAGCCCCTCCCTCCCCGTCCTGCGCGCCCTGGCCAAGGGCGAACTCGACGTCTCCATCGAGTTCCACACCGGTTCCGTCCTGCGCCCCGGCGGCGTCCTCGACGCGGGGAAGGCCCGGCTCACCCTCGACGCCACCGGCGACCTCGCCCTGCTCGACGCACGCGGCACCCGCACCTGGCACACCTACACAGGTGGCGTCGGCCACGACGCCGTGCTCACCCAGGACGGTGAACTGCTCGTCCGTGACGCCGACGGCGGTGCGGTCTGGTCCAGCGGAACCAGCGGCCACCCGGGCGCGCGCCTGCTGCTGCGCCCCTCCGGAGAGCTGGTGATCCTGTCCGGGACCCGGGTGCTGTGGAGGGCCTCCGCCTCGTAGGGTGACCGCATGGCGATCACGGCACCAGTGAAGGACGACACCCGGCTGATCTACGGCTGCATGGCTCTCGGCGGGAGCTGGGAGCCCGGCCCGCACCAGGCCGAGGACATCGACGCGGCCGAGGCGGTGATCGAGGCCGCCCTCGACAGCGGTATCACGATGTTCGACCACGCGGACATCTACCGGCACGGAAAAGCGGAAGCCGTCTTCGGCGAGGTGCTCGCCCGCACCCCCGGCCTGCGCGAGCGCATCACGCTGCAGACCAAGTGCGGCATCCGCCTCGCCGAGGGCGACCGTCCCGGGATCTACGACCTGCGGGGCGCGAGCATCCTGCGCCGTGTCGAGGAGAGCCTCACACGGCTGCGCACCGATGTCATCGACGTCCTGCTCCTGCACCGGCCCGACCCCCTGGCCGACCCGGCGGACATCGCCGAGGCGCTCACCTCGCTGCACCGCCAAGGCCTCGTCAGGCAGTTCGGCGTCTCCAACATGAACGCCGCGCAATGCGCCCACCTGCAACGCCACCTCGACGTCCCGCTCGTCGCCAACCAGCTGGAGATGAGCCTGCAGCGGCGGGACTGGCTGGAGGACGGGGTCCTCGTGAACACCCCGGCCGCGGCCGCCGTCGGCTTCCCGGCCGGCACCGTCGAGTACTGCACGGCCAACGGAGTCCGCCTCCAGGCCTACGGGGCGCTGGCCCAAGGCCGCTTCACCGGGAGGGAGTCGAGCGTCGGGGAGCACGCGACCGCCGAGCACGTGCGCGCCCTGGCCAAGGCCAAGGACACGACACCGGAGACGATCCTGCTGTGGTGGCTGCAACGCCACCCGGCCCGGATCGCCCCCGTCATCGGCACCGGTCGGCCCGACCGCATCCGGGCCTGCCGCGACGCGGCGCTGCGCGCCCCGGACCTCGGCCACGAGGAGTGGTACTCCCTGTGGCTCACCGCCCGGGGCGGGCCGCTTCCCTAGCCGGGCGAGCCCACCGCGCACACCGGGATCGGGGTGGCCCGGTGCGGGTCGAGGGCGGCCCTGACCAGGTGCCAGACGTTGAGGTCGTAGGCCTCGCCGATGTGGCCCACCGGGTCGAAGGGGCAGAAGTCCTGCACGTACTGGTTCTTGACCCCCGGCTCGCGGACGAACGCCGTCTCGGTCGGGGTCACCAGCTCGTCGTAGCGCGAGGTGATGATGGTGTACGCGATCCCGGGCTGGGCCACCGGACCGTCGTTCAGCGCCAGGATCGCGGGACCGCCGGGCACCTCGTCGGCGAGCACGGGGATGCCGATGGTGGTCACGATCTTCTCCATGGTCGCCCGGCCGATGAGCTTGTCGCCCAGGTCGAGCAGCCCGGCGGCGTTCGTGCCGTGGGTCGGGGGAGCGATGGCCACGACCGCCTTGATGTGGGGCTGGATGCCCTGCATCTTGGCGAGGTACAGGGCCTGGAGCCCGCCCTCGGAGTGGCCGACCACCGAGACCTTGTCCGCGCCGGTCGCGCCGCGCACCTTCTCCACGTACTCCTTGATCTCCAGGTTGGACACGGCCACCGGCTTGAGGCCTCCGACCAGCGGGAAGCCGTCGTAGGCGCCGTAGGTCAGGGCGAAGGTGCAGTAGCCGCGGGCGGCGAGGTCGAGCTGGAGGAAGTTGAGGTCCTCGTACCAGGTGGCGAAGGTGCCGTGCAGGAGCACCACGGGCTCGGGGTGCGCGGCGCCCGGCCGACAGGAGAAGTCGTTGACCCCGCCTGCCGTGACGCCCTCGGTCGCGGCGTGCGCCGGAAAGGCGGCTCCGAGCATGAGGGCCAGCGGGAGTGCGGCTCTGGCGAGCAGGGTGCGGGTGCGCGACGCACGGGTACGGCGGGCCATACGACATCTCCTGACGGGGGGTCGTGTGCTGGTCGGACTGCACAGAATGCTCCGGTGCGCCGCCGGTGTCCCCTGGCGGTACGCGCAGAATGCTTCCTCCCGCGTTTGTGCACGGTGACAATGCGGGGATGGGCGACGCGGGCGGGACGGCGAACAGCACGGCGAGCGGCATGGCGAGCGGCACGGCGAACAGCACGGCGGGCGGCACGGCGGCGGACGGGGAGTCCGCGGCCGCGCGGGTCCTCGCCGCCGCGCTGCTGCCCCGGATACCGGAGATGGCGGCCGAGACCGTCGCCCGGCTGACCGCCGACATCCCCGCCTACCGGCTGCTGCCCGACAGCGTCCTCGGCGGAGACCTCGTCGCGAACACCGAAGCCGTGCTGAAACTGTTCTTCACCACCGTCGCCGAAGGGCGGGCGCCCACCGAGGCAGAGCTGGCCGCCCCCGTCGCCTGGGGCGCCGAGCGGGCCCGGGACGGGGTCCCCCTGGAGGCGGTACTACGGGTCTACCCGCTCGGCGCCCGACGGGCCTGGGAGCTCGCCGCGGCCGGCCCCGAGCCCGTCGCCGACCCGTACGCCCTGGTCACGGGCCTGCTGGCGTTCCTCGGCGAGGTCATGCCCAAGGTCGCCGAGGCCTACCTGCGGGAACAGGCCGACCTCGACTGGGAGCAGCGCGAACACGGCCGCAACCTCGCGGGGGTCCTGCTCGCGGGCCGGCCGGCCCGGCGCGCGGCCGAACGGTACGGACGCACCCTCGCCGAACGGTACGAGGTGGTCGTCCTGCGCCTCCCCGACGCACCCGGCGGTGCGACGCACCGCATCCTGCGCGCCCTGCGCTCCGAACTCGACGGCAACCCCGAGGTGCTGGCCACCTTCAAGGGCGAAGGCGGCGTCCTCCTGGTCCCGCTCGGCCCGCACCGCCCGGACGGCCCGCACGGCGCGCCCGGCCCGGACGGCGCGACCCGCCGGCTGCTCGCCCGCCTCGACACGGCGGCCGAACTGCGGTGCACGGCGGCGGCCGCCGTCGCCGAGGACCACGGATCGATCCCGCGGGCCCAGGCGGAGGCCTCCGACGTGCTCTCCCTGGCCGAGGACCTGGGCCGCCCACCGGGGCTCTACCGACTGGCCGACCTCGCCGTCGAGTACCAGCTCGTGCAGCCCGGCCCCGCCCGCGACGCCCTGGCCCGGGTCCTGGCACCCCTCGACGACCAGCCCCATCTGATCGCCACACTGCGGGAGTTCATCGCGGCCGGCTACCGGCGTGCCGAGGCCGCCGACGCCCTCACCGTCCACCGCAACACCCTGACCTACCGCCTGGGCCGCATCCGGCTGCTCACCGGCCACGACGCCACCGACCCCACCGGCGCCCGCCACCTCGCGGCGGCCCTCACGGCCTACGGCGCCGCCCGCCGCAGCGGCCCCTGATGCGCACCGGCGGGCCGGCAGGCCGGACAGGCCGGTTCGTCAGAGGACCGGCGGCCGCCCGGCGGCCGTCAGCCGCGCCACGGTGCGCCAGCGCATGGGCCGCCGCACCTGGTCGTGCCGGGCCGCCCACCCTTCGCGCAATCCCCGCAGGGAGTCCCGGAGTCCGCCGCCCCGCAGCCCGCGCAGGGCCGTGACGGCCGTCCAGATGCCGAGGTACGCGGGGATGAGGGGCGCGGGGAGGTTGCGGTAGGCGAGCCAGACGCGGTTGCGGGCCGCCAGCCGGTGGAAGAGCGCGTGCCGGGTGGGGCTGGTGACCGGGTGGTGCATACGGACCTGGGCCGCGTACCAGCCGGTGCCGCCCCGCTCCCAGAGCCGGTACGCGAGGTCGATGCCCTCGTGGTACAGGAAGAAGTCGGGCCAGCCTCCGGCCGCGTCGAAGGCGTCCCGGCGGACCATGACCACACCCTCCGTCATGGTGGCGATGGTGCCGGGCCGCCCCGGGTCGCCGGCGCGCAGCCGGGGCACCCAACGGCGCGGCGTCGTGGTGTCGTCGGGCCCGGTCAGCCGCGGCTGGACGTACGCGGCCTCCGGGCGCCGGCGGGCTTCGGCCACCAGCCGGGCCAGGACGTCGGGCCGGGGGAAGGAGGCGTCGTTGTCGAGGAAGAAGAGGAACTCGCTGCCCGTGTCCCGCAGGGCGAGCGCGCCGCGGTTGCGGCCCTCGGGGATGCCGAGGTTCTCCGGGAGCGCGAGGACGGTGGCACCGCCCACCGAGAGCCCGGGGACGCAGCCGTTGCCGACGACCGCGATGTGCAGGTCGACGTCCTGCTGAGCGAGGAGCGTCCGGACGGCCGCCGCCTCCTCGTCGGGACGGTCGTTCATCGTCAGCAGGACGACGTCGATCCCGGTCGCGGTGGGGGAGGTGCGGGAGGAGGAGTCGGGCATGGACCGGAGGCTATCGGAGCCTGCGGTCCATGCACGCGGGAAGCCGCCCGGCCGGCTCAGGTGAGGGGGAGGAGCCGGGAGGGGCCGTGCGCCGACGCGGGCGCGGAGGCGGGGGACGCGAGCGGGGAATCGGTGTGGCCGCTCAGCGCGCTGCCGGCCAGCCAGGCGTCCCAGCTGAGGTTCCAGTCCCCGAACCCGTTGGCGAACGGGGCCATCGGCTCCCCGCCGCTGTTCACCACCGACACCACGTCCCCCTCCCGCACCGTGTCGAAGAACCAGGCCGCGTCGGCCGTGCTCATGCCCGTGCAGCCGTGGCTGACGTTCTCCTCGCCCTGCGCGTCGACCGACCAGGGCGCCGCGTGCACGTACTCGCCGCTCCACGTCACCCGGGTCGCGTAGAAGACGGGAAGGTCGTAGAACTCGCTCGTACCGCGCTTGATGCCCACGCTGTCCCCGCGCATGCGCACCTTGCGCTCCTTGCCGAGCACGACCTTGATGCCGCTGCGCGTCAGGAACCCCGCCTTGCCGGTGGTCACCGGGATGGTCCGGACGGTCCTGCCGTTGCGCCGTACGGTCATCTCGTGCGAGGCGGCGTCGGTGAGCGCCTCGATCCGGTCCCCGATGGTGAACCGCAGGGACTCCGAGGGGCCGCCGTACTCCCGTTCCCCGACCTCGACCCCGTCGAGGCCGCTCACCACGTGCACCACGGCGTGGGCGGGCCAGTAGGTGCGGGGCCGGTAGTGCAGGGTCGAGTCGTCGACCCAGTGCCAGGCGCCCTCGACCGCCGGCTCCGAGGTGACCTGCAGGGCCCGCTCCAGCCGGGCCCGCGCGGCCGGGTCGGCGGCCGGGACGGGGCGGCTCAGGGAGGCCGTCACGATCTGTCCCGCCCCGTACGTCCCGGGCCGGGGCCCGAACTCGGCCGTGAGCCGGTCGTCCCGCGCCGCGGGCGCGGTCCGGAACGCCATGGTCACGCCGACCGGGGTTCCGGCCACGTCCTGGGCGCCGACCCGGACGGTGTAGGTCTCGCCGGCCCGCAACGGCTCGGTGTTGGCCCAGTGGTGCCCCCGGGCGCCCAGGGTGCCCCCGACGTGGCGGCCGTGACCGTCGTGGACGGTGACGTAGGTGAGCAGCCCCGGTCCGCCGAGGGTGATCTCCAGGGGGCCGGCCGCGTCGGTGGGCAGGACGACCGTGTGCGCCGCCGCCCGGGACGCGCCGTGGGACGAGGCGTCGCGCACCACGGAACCGGCTCCGCTGGAGGTGGCCCGGACCACCTGCTGCTCCAGCCCGCCGCACAGCCCGGCCCGGAAGGCGTCCATCGCGCACCGCCGGCCCCCGTCGTCCAGTGCCCGGCCGACCAACAGCTCGACGGATCCGGTGCGCTCGCCGCCGGCCTGCCTCCCGGCACCGGACGGCGACGCCGACTGCGGTGCGGCGGCGACGACGAAGACCACTCCGGCCACCGCCCCGGCCACGCTCCACGTCCTGCCCCGTCGCCGGAGTCCTCCACGGTGTGTCGATGACAGCATGCGCGCCACGCAGCCCTCCCAGATCGCCTTCGGCCGGATGGCAGCATCAAAACGATTTCCGGGCAGCCTGATGATCATGAACGCGGCTCGTGGGGCCGAATGGGCACCGAAGAGGGCTCGTACGGAGTAGGGGAGGGGTGCTCCAGGTGGCCGCCGTGGGGGAGGGGCGCTACCGGGGGCTTCAGGCCGTGACGTTGGCGAAGAACCCGGCCAGGTTCGCGACCGTCCGCTGGATCTTCTCCTCCAGCGTGAGCGACTCGTGGAGCCGTGCGCCCGGGCCCGCGTCCTTCTTGCCCCGTACGTAGAGCGAGCAGGCGAGGTCCCCGCAGATGTAGGCGCCCACGGAGTTCCCCTGCTGCCCGGCCTTGCCCGCCTTCGGCGCGACCATCAGGGAGACGCCCCCGGTGTGGGTGGTCAGGCACAGCGAGCACATGCTGCGCCGCGCCTGCGAGGGGGCGGCGGCGGAGGTGCGCAGCGCGAGGGCGACCGGGCGCCCGTCCAGTGCGGTGGCGAGGTAGGCGCGCTCGGGGGCCTTGGGGTCCCACCAGCCGATGAAGTCCAGGTCGTCCCAGGGCCGTTCGGCCAGATCGCGGGGTACGGACAGGCGCTTGGCTTCGCCCTTGGTGCAGTTCACGAAGGCGGCACGGATCTCTTGCTCGGTCAACGGCTTCATGAGTGGCAGGCTAATTTGCCTAAAAATTTTAGGCAAATGCATAATGTCTATCGCCAGCTAGGAGGCACATGATGGTTCGAGCAGGACTGACCGCGGAGCGGCTGACCCGGGCGGGAGCGGAGCTCGCCGACGAGGTCGGCTTCGAGCAGGTGACCGTCTCGGCGCTCGCCCGGCGGTTCGACGTCAAGGTCGCGAGCCTCTACTCGCACCTGAAGAACTCCCAGGACCTCAAGACCCGGATCGCGCTGTTCGCGCTGGAGGAACTGGCCGACCGGGTCGCGGCCGCCCTCGCCGGGCGGGCCGGCAAGGACGCCCTCGCCGCCTTCGCGGACGCCTACCGGGACTACGCCCGGCAGCACCCCGGCCGCTACGACGCCGCCCGGCTCCGGCTCGACCCCGAGACGGCCGCCGCCAGTGCGGGCGTACGGCACGCCCAGATGACGCGGGCCATCCTGCGCGGCTACGACCTGACGGAACCGGACCAGACGCACGCGGTCCGGATGCTCGGCAGCGTCTTCCACGGCTACGTCAGCCTGGAACTGGGCGGCGGCTTCAGCCACACCGCCGTGGACCCGCAGGAGTCCTGGAACTGGATCGTGGACTCGCTCGACGCGATGCTGCGCACGTCCGGGACCCCGTGACCCGCGTAACCCCGTGACCCCGTATCCCGGTAACCCCGTATCCCCGATCATCACGAGGCTGAGGCGATGACCACCGACCACGAATGGATCACCACGCCCGTCACCGAGGGCCTCCTGCGCGGGGCCCTCGACGTGGAACGCACCGCGCACGGCCTGCTGCCCCACCGGCTGCCCGCCCGGGCCCGCCTGCAGATCCCCGACGACCAGCTGGCCACGGCCGAAGCCCGCCCGTCCGGCGTGCGGCTGGTCTTCCGTACCGCGGCCACCGTCATCGAGCTGGACGCCCTGCCCACCAAGAGGGCCTACCGCGGCTTCCCGGCCTCGCCGGACGGCGCGTACGACCTGGTGATCGACGGCGTGCTCGCGGCCCGGGCCACCGTGCCCGGGGGCAGGGTCCGCACCCTCGATCTGGCGACCGAGGCCGTCGCACTCGAAGACGGACCGCCCGGCACCGCCCGCTTCGCGGATCTGTCCGCCCGCGACAAGGACGTCGAGATCTGGCTCCCCCACACCGAGATCACCGAGCTGATCGCCCTGCGCACCGACGCACCCGTCACGCCCGCGCCGGCCAGCGGGCGCAGGGTGTGGCTGCACCACGGCAGCTCCATCAGCCACGGCTCGAACGCGGAGCGTCCGACCGGCACCTGGCCGGCCCTGGCGGCGGCGCAGGGGGCAGTGGACCTGGTCAACATGGGATTCTCCGGCAGCGCCCTGCTGGACCCCTTCACCGCCCGCGCCATGCGGGACACCCCCGCCGACCTGATCAGCGTCAAGATCGGCATCAACATCGTCAACCTGGACCTGATGCGGCTGCGCGCCTTCGCCCCCGCGGTCCACGGCTTCCTCGACACGCTGCGCGAGGGCCATCCGACCACGCCGCTCCTGGTCGTGTCTCCCCTCCTGTGCCCGATCCAGGAGGACACCCCCGGCCCCCTCGCCACCGACTTCAGCACCGGGACCCTGCGCTTCAAGGCCCTGGGCGACCCCGCCGAACGGGCCGCCGGGCGCCTGACGCTGGGCGTCATCCGCGAGGCTCTCACCGGGATCGTCGCGCAGCGGGCGGCCGAGGACCCCCACCTGTCCTACCTCGACGGCCGCGAGCTCTACGGCGCCAAGGACCACGCCGAGCTCCCACTGCCCGACGACCTCCACCCCGACCCCGCGGGCCACGTGCGCATCGCCGGGAACTTCGCCCGCCACGCCTTCGCCGCCGGGGGCCCCTTCGCCCCCACGGCCGGCTGAACCGCCCTGCCGTGACCGGCGGGGCGGCCCCCTCGGGTGCCCCGCCGGACTCGCCGCCGACCCGGCCGCGCGTCACAATGTCGGCACGCCCGTCGGTTCCCCATCACTTCACCGGCCCGCCATTTTGCATGATCATGCATCATCGCGCATACTCATCCCATGTCAAAGGTTCTCACCTCCCTGCCCACCGGCGAGCGCGTCGGTATCGCCTTCTCCGGCGGCCTCGACACCTCCGTCGCCGTCGCCTGGATGCGCGACAAGGGTGCCGTCCCCTGCACCTACACCGCCGACATCGGCCAGTACGACGAGCCCGACATCGCGTCGGTGCCCGCGCGGGCCACGGCGTACGGCGCCGAGATCGCGCGCCTGGTCGACTGCCGTGCGGCGCTCGTGGAGGAGGGCCTGGCGGCTCTCGCCTGCGGTGCGTTCCACATCCGCTCCGGCGGCCGCGCCTACTTCAACACGACGCCGCTCGGCCGCGCCGTGACCGGCACGCTGCTGGTCCGCGCGATGCTGGAGGACGACGTACAGATCTGGGGCGACGGGTCGACCTTCAAGGGTAATGACATCGAGCGGTTCTACCGCTACGGCCTGCTCGCCAACCCGCACCTGCGCATCTACAAGCCGTGGCTCGACGCCGACTTCGTCACCGAGCTCGGTGGCCGCAAGGAGATGTCGGAGTGGCTGCTCGCCCACGAGCTGCCCTACCGCGACAGCACCGAGAAGGCCTACTCCACCGACGCCAACATCTGGGGCGCCACCCACGAGGCGAAGACCCTGGAGCACCTCGACACCGGCGTCGAGACCGTGGACCCGATCATGGGCGTCCGGTTCTGGGACCCCGCGGTCGAGATCGCCACCGAGGACGTGACCATCGGCTTCGCGCAGGGCCGCCCCGTCACGATCAACGGCAAGGAGTTCGCCTCCGCCGTCGACCTGGTCATGGAGGCGAACGCCATCGGCGGCCGCCACGGCCTGGGCATGTCGGACCAGATCGAGAACCGGATCATCGAGGCCAAGAGCCGCGGCATCTACGAGGCTCCGGGCATGGCCCTGCTGCACGCCGCGTACGAGCGCCTCGTCAACGCGATCCACAACGAGGACACCGTCGCCCAGTACCACAACGAGGGCCGGCGCCTCGGCCGCCTCATGTACGAGGGCCGCTGGCTGGACCCGCAGGCGCTGATGATCCGCGAGTCCCTGCAGCGCTGGGTGGGTACGGCGATCACCGGCGAGGTGACGCTGCGCCTGCGGCGAGGTGAGGACTACTCGATCCTGAACACCACGGGCCCGGCGTTCAGCTACCACCCGGACAAGCTCTCCATGGAGCGCACCGAGGACTCGGCGTTCGGCCCGGTGGACCGCATCGGCCAGCTCACCATGCGCAACCTCGACATCGCCGACTCGCGCGCGAAGCTGGAGCAGTACGCGGGCCTGGGCATCGTCGGGACGACCCACCCCGCCCTGATCGGCGCCGTCGAGGCGCCGGGCTCCGGCCTGATCGGCGCGATGCCCGAGGGCGGCGCCGAGGTCATCGCCTCCCGCGGCGAGGTCTCCGGCGACGACGAGCTGCTGGACCGCGCCGCGATGGAGTTCGGCACCGACTAGTCGCTGCCGGCGGCAGGACGTGAAGCGCCGCCCGCGGTCCCCGGAGGGACCCCGGGCGGGGGTGTCGTGGCGGGGGGGGGGCCGGCGGGGTCGCACGCCGCGGGGGGCGGGGGGGGCCCCGCGCGGGGGGGGGCCGCGGGCGGCGGCGCCCGCGCCCCCCCCCCCCCGGCCCCCCCCCCCCCCGGGGCCCCCCCCCCCCCCCCCGCGGCCGGGCTGCCGGCCCG
>NZ_JBEXPT010000041.1:0-49490 GCF_040612195.1 Streptomyces sp. NPDC006450
GGATCGGCCACAACCCCCCCCCCCCCCGCCCCCGGTCCCGGGGGGGGGGGCCGCGCACCCCCCGGGGGCTCCGCCCCGGACCCGTTTGAGGACCGGGCCCACCTCGCCCCGCAGGGCCGGCCCAGCCGCACCCACCCACCCCCGCCGGCCCGGCAGTGGCGCGCACGCCGACCCGCCCCCGCCGGACGGAGTCCGGCGCAGCGCGACGAAGCCCGCGCAGCGGTGCGAGGAGCGCGTCAAGAAGGCTGGGAGCGCGTCAAGAAGGCTGGGAGCGCGTCAAGAGGCTGGGGGCGCGTCAAGAAGGCGAAGTGGCCTTCAGGGCGAGCCAGAGCTCCATGCGGACGTCCGGGTCGTCCAGGGAGCGGCCGAGGATCTCCTCCACCCGCCGCATCCGGTAGCGCAGCGTGTGCCGGTGGACTCCGAGGTCGGCCGCCGCCGCGTCCCACTGGCCGTGGCGGGAGAGCCAGGCCTGGAGGGAGGCCACCAGGTCGCCCCGGCCCTTCTCGTCGTGCTCGCGCAGCGCCCGCAGCGTGCCGTCCGCGAAGGCCCGTACCGCGTCGTCGGCGAGCAGGGGGAGGACCGAGCCCGCCGCCAGGTCCTCGTGTTCGACCAGGGGGCGGCCGCGCCGCCGGGCCACGGCCAGGGCCTGGTCGGCCTGCTTGAAGGCCGCCGCCACACCGGAGGCCGCCGCGGGCGCCGACAGGCCGAGGACCAGCTCGTCCGGCTCCGGTTCGCCCGCGTCCCGGCCGCGCCGGGACTCCAGGGCCTCCGCGTGTTCCGCGCACGCCTGGACCGCCGAGCCGCCGTCGGCCGCCAGAACCACGAGCCGGCCGGGCTCCGGCACCACCAGCAGGGTCTCCCCCGTGCGCGCGGCCGCCGATTCCACGGCGTCGGCCAGCAGCGCCAGGCCCTCCGGCTGGGCCGTGCCCGCCAGGGCGGGTTCCGCCACGAGGATCCGGAACGGCGCGTCGAGCAGGGCCCCGTACAGGTCCCCGGCCACGGCCTGGGCGTGCTCCGCCTGCCCGGCGAGCAGCATGCGCAGCACGGCGGCGCCGAGCCGGGACTCCGCGTCGTGCAGGGAGCGGGAGCGTTCGGTGGTGAGGGTCAGCAAGGCCACCGCGGAGTGGACGGCGTACCGCTCCGCCGTGCCGAGCGGGGCCCCGGTGCCGACCGCGAGGGCTCCGCGGGCCCGCCGCCCGGTGCCCAGCGACTGGAGTTCCACCCGGTCCTCGGAGCCGCCGACCACGGCGCTGGCCGGCGCCGGCCGCTCGCGCAGCCGTTCCACGTCGGGGGTGAGCCGGGCGGCCCGGCGCGCGGCCCAGTCGGGCGCGGCCGCGACGACGGCGCCCGAGGTGTCGTAGAGGGCGGCCCAGCCGTGCACGTGCGCCGCGAGCTTCGTCAGCAGTTCGGCGGGCCCGTCGGCGGACAGCGCGGCCCGGGTCAGCTCGCGCTGCGCCTCGAAGCCGGCGGTCACGGCCCGGTACTGGTCGGCGGCGAGGGCGGCGGAGACGGCCTTGCTGATGGCGAGGAACGGGGTGCGCCGGGGTACCTCCAGCAGCGGCAGGTCCTCGGCGGTGGCGGCCTCCACGAGCGCCTCGGGCACGGCGTCGTAGTTCACGCCGATGGCGAAGCCGATGCCGACGACCCCGGCCGCCGCGAGCCTGCGTACGTAGCGCCGCATCTCCTCGGGGTCCTCCGCGTCCAGCTTCATCGCGGTGATGAGGAGGAGCTCCCCGCCCTCCATGTACGGGACGGGGTCGGCGAGCTCACTGACGTGGGCCCAGCGCACGGGGGTGTCGAGGCGGCCCTCCCCGGCCCGGACGCTGAGTTTGAGCGCCGAGTGCTGGACGAGCGAGGCGAGGGTGAGCGGCATGGGTACCGGGGCGCCTTAGGGAGAGGAGGGGTGCGGCGGCGAGGTGCCGACGGAGGATTCTCGCCGTGGACCACCACCGCGGATTTCGCCGTGTCGTACGAACGGCTCCCCTTGATTCTGCCATCCCGTACGGGTTCGCTCCGTACGGGTTCGCTCCCTACGGGTTCGCTCCGTGGACCCGGCCCGTCCGCCCCTCCCCTCAGCCCTGCCCCCCGAGCCGCACCAGGAGCGGTGCGGCCCGCTCGCCGCGGACGGTGGTGAGGGACAGCACGGCGTGGCCGGGGGGCACGGTGTTCGCGAGGGCCGACGCCGACCACCGCTCCCGCTCCACCTTGCGCACGGTGACCGCGTCCGTGGTGACCGCCTTGCCGGTGATCACCTTGCGCACGGCGTGCACGGCCCGGGTGAAGGGCTGGTCGGCGTAGACCGTACGGCTCGTGACGTCCCGCGTCTCGACCAGCTCGGTCCCCCAGGCGTCGGCGAACCACTTGCCGTCCCACGTGGTGACCCCGGAGAGGGCCATCCGGCAGCCGACCGATCCGAGGAGCGGGGTGCGCAGCCCTTCCGGTACGTCTTCCAGGGTGCGCAGCGCCAGCAGGACCCCCGCGTTGGCCGAGCGGAGCCCCTGCATGCTGCGCACGGCCTCGGCGGTGACCGTGTGCGAAGCGTCGTCGAGGGCCAGGAAGGCGAACAGGGAGCGGTCGGCGCGGGCCAGGGCCGCCGCGTTGAACTGGGCGAGGAGCAGCCGGGCCAGCAGCCGGGAAGCGTCCGGGTGGCCGCGCTCGGGGAGGTCCACCCGCACCCGGACGGGGTGTTCCAGGGTGCGGAGGGAGAAGGGCCGTCCACTGCCGGTGGTGTCGAAGAAGCCGTGGAACGCCGGCCGGTCGAGCAGGGCCGCCCTGTCGGCGAGGGCCGGTCCCGGGTCGCCGTGGACGGCGTGCTGCCGTGCCCGCGCATCGAGCTCGCGCAGCATGGCCTGCTGCCCGGACCTCTCCAGCTCGTGGCGCAGCGCCCCGAGCGCCGCGGGCAGCTGCTCGAGCAGCGCACGCAGTTCGGGCACGGTCGGGAAACGGCCGTACGCGGCATGGAACGGGCCGAGGATCTGGGCGAGGGCCGTTGCCGACCGGCGTACGTCGACGCCCGGCAGGTCGCCGACGAATGCTTCGGCGAGGAAGGAAGCCGCCTCGTCGGAGTCGCCGGTCCCGCCGTAGAGGTCGAGATCGTGGACGGATTCCGGGTCGCCCAGGCGCACCACGATGTCGTAGGCGTCGTCGGGTCCGAGCCGGGTTCCCGCGGCGCCGACGGCGATCACGGCCGCCTGCCCGGCCAGTGCCTGGAGGGCCAGCGACTCCACGACCGGCCTGACCAGCCCGTGCGTCTTGCCCGAGCCCGAGGGGCCGACGGCGAGGACCGAGGTGCCCAGTACGCCGGGGTCCAGGGCCAGCCCGGTCCCGCGGCGTTCTTGGGGGTTCGGCTCGGCGCCGGTGACCCGGCCGAGCCAGACCTGCCCGACGGTCAGGTCGTGTGAGGCGGCGCGGACCGGCAGATCACGGGCGCCCGAGGGATGTCCGCAGGCGGCCGCGCCCTTGTTCCGTACGGCTTCGACGAAGGCGGGGCGCCGCGAGGGATCGGCCTTCACCGACTCCCAGGCCCGCCGGATCCGTGCGTGGTCGACGTCGTTCATGCGTCCCTGCCGGGCTTCTGCCGCCAGCCGGTCCGCGGTCTCCATCAGCCCGGCGGCACGCAATTGCGGCCAGCCGGCCGGCGAGTCCGGGCCGTCCGGGTTCACTGCCTGCGGGGCATCGGCGGGAAGGGCCGAGGACCGGAGGCCGGTCAGCAAAGTGGTCCAGCCGCCGAGGCGGGCGAAGTAGAGGGCGACGGGTGCGTAGATCAGTGCGTAGAGAACGTTTGTGACCACCGCACCGCCCGTTTCGCCGAGCTCCGGGTAAGGCAGGTGCCCGAAGGCCAGCGGATAGACCATGAGGATCGGCGTCGGGTTCTGGATCAGCCACACGACGGCGAAGGCTCCTGCCGCGGCACCCAGCGCGCGGTACCAGGGGCCGCGGGCAGCGATCAGCTGGTCGAAGGCGGTCCGCCAGCCTCCCAGCTTGGCAAAGCCGAGGAACAGGCCCACGGTGACCAGCAACTCGTAGAACTCACGGGCCGCCATGCCTCGGTGGTCGAGCGGCCTCTTGACCAGATTGCCCTCCCACCAACTGTCGGGGGTGAAGTAGTAGAGCGGGGATCCTTCGATATCGAGGGGGAGATTCTGATCGAGGAAGGCCTGCCAGCACACGAAGAAGACGAGGAAGGAGACCACGACCCGCGTGATCAGGGCCCGGGCGCTGGTCTCGGGCTTCGGCACGGCCGGGGTGTAGGCGTAGCGCCAGATGCCGGGCTTGGCCTCCGGTCGCGGGGCGCACAGCCACGCGGTGAACGGGGCCCCCGCGGCGGAAGCCGCGCTCACGCCCGCGGCAGGGCTCCCCGGCGCGTACGCGGGCGGCGGCGGGGCCGTGACCGGTCGCGGCGGCGTGGGCGGTGTGGGCGGCGGGCCGGACGGCCGGGGGATGTGGGGGCCACCGGCCCCGACATCGGGCGAGCCGCCGTAGCCGCTGCGGTCCCCGCCGTGCGTGCCGTCGGTGTCCATGAAACCCCTGCCCCCTGCCCGTTACCGCGCTGTCCCGCGCCTGCCCTGCACTGGCTCCGCGCGCTCAATCTAGTGGCCGTCACCGCCCCGCGGCCCGTACCCGGTCATGATCCACAAGACGGGCGCGGATTCCCTCCTATGGCCGCCACGGACAAGGACACGCGGGCACCACTCCCGAACGGAGCATGCAGGACCACGCCGCCCGGGCCTAGCCTGCGGACAAAGACACAAGTGCGTCCGAAAACACCCCCCAGGAGCCCTCTATGACCGCTGTCCCGCAGGAGCGCCGCATCGTCACCGCGATCCCCGGCCCCAAGTCGCAGGAGCTGCAGGCCCGCCGTCTGTCGACGGTGGCCGGCGGCGTGGGCTCCGTGCTCCCCGTCTTCACGGCCCGCGCGGGCGGCGGAATCATCGAGGACGTCGACGGCAACCGCATGATCGACTTCGGCTCCGGCATCGCCGTGACCTCGGTCGGCGCCTCCGCCGAGGCCGTCGTGCGCCGCGCCGCCGCGCAGCTCGCCGACTTCACCCACACCTGTTTCATGGTGACCCCCTACGAGGGCTACGTGGAGGTCTGCGAGGCCCTCGCCGAGCTCACCCCGGGTGACCACGCCAAGAAGTCGGCGCTGTTCAACTCCGGCGCCGAGGCCGTCGAGAACGCCGTCAAGATCGCCCGTTCGTACACCAAGCGCCAGGCCGTCGTCGTCTTCGACCACGGCTACCACGGCCGTACGAACCTCACGATGGCGCTGACCTCGAAGAACATGCCGTACAAGCAGGGCTTCGGCCCGTTCGCCCCCGAGGTCTACCGCGTCCCGGTCGCCTACGGCTACCGCTGGCCGACCGGCGCCGAGAACTGCGGCCCCGAGGCCGCCGCCCAGGCGATCGACAACATCGTCAAGCAGATCGGCGCCGAGAACGTCGCCGCGATCATCATCGAGCCGGTCCTCGGCGAGGGCGGCTTCATCGAGCCGGCCAAGGGCTTCCTCCCGGCGATCGTGAAGTTCGCCAACGACAACGGCATCGTCTTCGTCGCCGACGAGATCCAGTCCGGCTTCTGCCGCACCGGCCAGTGGTTCGCGTGCGAGGACGAGGGCATCGTCCCCGACCTCATCACGACCGCCAAGGGCATCGCGGGCGGCCTGCCGCTCGCCGCCGTGACCGGCCGCGCCGAGATGATGGACTCCGTGCACGGCGGCGGCCTGGGCGGCACCTACGGCGGCAACCCGGTGGCCTGCGCCGGTGCGCTCGGCTCCATCGAGACGATGAAGGAGCTCGACCTCAACGCCGCGGCGAAGAAGATCGAGTCCGTCATGAAGGCCCGCCTGACGGCCATGCAGGAGAAGTACGACATCATCGGCGACATCCGCGGCCGCGGCGCCATGATCGCGATCGAGCTGGTCCAGGACCCCGCGTCCAAGACCCCGAACCCGGAGGCGGCCGGCGCGCTCGCCAAGGCCTGCCACGCCGAGGGCGTGCTCGTCCTCACGTGCGGCACCTACGGCAACGTGCTCCGCTTCCTGCCGCCGCTCGTCATCGGCGATGACCTGCTGAACGAGGGTCTGGACGTCATCGAGGCCGCGTTCGCGGCCCTCTGATCGAACGTCTGACACGGGCGGTAGAACGCGGGGCCGTGATCCTCGATCACCAAGCGTTCACTACCGCGGGTAACGGTCGGGCACTGTGAAGAAGGTGTGGGGGGCCGATGGCGGGAGCGTTTTCCCGCTGTCGGTCCCCCTTCCGCTGCCGTACGGTTTCTGCAGATGAGTGAGACACCCCGCTCCCGGGAATCCGGAAGCGACACCAGTACCGGGCTTCCCCAGCGCCGCACTGGGCATGCGTTCGCGCACACTCCTCACCGATCGGACGGCCGCACGCCCCAAACCCCCCGGGGCGCCCGGCAACCCGATCCGGGCGGCCGCCCCGGAACCACCCCCCCTGTTCCGGGGCGGCCGGCCACTCTCCGCTACGCCTTCTGCGCGCTCTGCGCCGTGCTCTTCGCCCTGATCACCTGGCAGGTCCTCGTGTCCGGGCCGCTGCTGGTCCCCGACGCCGCCCTCAGCCGGGCGCTCGTGCGCACCGTCCCCGACGCGGTCACCCAGCGCCTCTCCGACCTCGGCAACGTCCCGGTCGCGGTCCCCGTCCTGCTCCTCGCGGTCGTCCACGCCGTCCGGCGCGGCAACCGCCGGGGCGCTGCGGCCGCGGCGCTGGCCATGGCACTGGTGCCGGCCCTGATCGTCCCGCTGAAGGAGTGGACCGGCCGGCCGGGCCCCCTGGAGCCCTGGGCCTCCGGCTACTACCCCTCGGGCCACACGGCCACCGCGTACGTGGCGTACGTGGGCGCGGCCCTGCTCGTGCGCCCGTACACCCGGGGCAGCTGGCCCTTCCTCCTCGCGGCCGCCCTCACCGCCCTGACTGCGGTGGGGCTGGTCCTGCGCGGCTACCACTGGCCCCTGGACGTCCTGGCCAGCCTCCTGATGTGCACGCCGCTGCTGCTCGGGGTGAAGTGGGCCACGGGACGCCACAGCCCCCACTAAGGTCGGCGGCATGGCGCAGGAACGGCTGAAGTACTCCGTCACGTACGGCGGACGGGCCCACGAATTGACCCCGTCGGGGGGCGAGGTGATCCTCCCCCGCAGCGGCGTCAAGATCCACCACAGCGGTTCCTGCTGGCACCTCACCGATTCCGGTGACCTCCCGACGCATCCCGACCCCGCCGGAGTCCTGTGGCGCCAGCTCCTCGACGCCTCCGATCCCGCCGCGTTCTCCGCCGCCCGAGGGCTGGTCAACGGCGCGGGCAAGCCGCTCACCGGTGTGTGCTCCTGCGCGTTGCGGGCGGTCACCGACGACCACGCCGACAGCCTCCCCTACTGGCCCCTCGACCCCGCGTTCGCCGCCTTCGACCCGGAGGCGCACGGCGCCGCGGTGGAAGCCGCCGACCGCGAGGCCGCACGGTTCCGCGAGCGGTTCCCGTGGGAGGAGTGGCCGACGCTGTCCCTGGACCGGTACGCACTGGGGCAGCAGCCCGGGCTCCCCGGGCCCTTCTACAGCCGGGACCTGGAGTACGGCAGCAAGCCGCTCGGCAGCATCACCGGCGGTTCGGCGTACAAGCACTTCGTCTTCCGCCGCAGGGACGGCGTCTGGTGGCACGACACGAAGTACCCCGATGCCGCGACGGCGTGGGAGGCGGTCCGGGCCGGCATCGTCGAGGCGGTCGAGGCGGCGCGGGCGGGCCGGGTGGCGGAGATCGACGACATCGCGGCCGTCGCCTCCGGCGTCACGGTCGTCGCCAAGACGCTGCGGATCTACGCACCGGACGCCATCCTGCCGGTGTACGCCGACCACCTCACCCGTCACTACCTGTCGCTCGCGGGCGGCGACGCGTACGGCGGGCTCAGGCCGTTCGCCCGCAAGGAGGCCCTGCGCCGGCTGTTCCTGGACCGGGAGGGCTCCAAGGACTGGCCGCCCCAGCTGGTCCTGCGGTTCCTGCTCTGGTGGGCGCCCCTGCGCGTGGCTCCCCGCATCGTCCGCATCGGGATCGAGGACGGCGTCCGGGTGTGGCCGCAGTGCCTGGAGGGCGGCTATCTGGCCGTCCGCCACGAGGCGATCGGCGATCTGCACGCCTTCGCCGGCCCGGAGGAGGCCACGGAGACCTCCGGCTCCGACGGCGTCCCCGGATCCGGCGGGGTCCCCGGATCCGGCCTCTCCCCCGACGACCTCGGGCTGTGGGATCTGATCGGGCTGCGCGCGGGCGACCGGGTCGTGGCCATGGCCGGCCGCGACACCGTGCTCGGAGTCGGGCAGGTCACCGGCGAGGGGTACCGCTGGCGCCCCGACCTCACCGGTCACCGGCACACCGTCTCCGTGGACTGGGCCGGCACCTACGGCGGAGTGCTCGACCCTTCGGTCGGTGACTGGGGTCCGTGGCTCGTCACCGATGTCCGGCCCAAGCTCTGGACGCAGATCCAGGCCCTGCGCACCACGAGCGCCCCCGAGGCCGTGGAGGCGGAAACCGAGCTGCTCCCACCCCTCGACGCCGGGCTCCAGCGGATCTCCGACGCCCTGGACCGGCGCGGCCAGGCGGTCCTCTACGGTCCGCCCGGGACCGGCAAGACCCGCCAGGCCCTGCGTTTCGCGGTCCGTCGGCTCGGCGAGTTGTCCGACGACCTGCCCGGCCTGCATCCGGCAGCCGAACCGGGTGACGAGCTCTTCGGCCACACCGTGCGCGCCCTCACCGCCGCGGGCCGGCTGACCCTGGTCACCTTCCACCCCGGCTACGGGTACGAGGACTTCATCGAGGGCCTGCGCCCGCGGCCGGGCATCGCCGGCCTGTCCCTCGAAACGACCGCCGGAGTGTTCAAGGAGGTGTGCACCAGGGCGGCCGCCGACCCCGGCCACCCCTACCTGGTCGTCGTCGACGAACTCAACCGGGCCGACCTCCCCAAGGTCCTCGGGGAGCTGATCACGGTGATCGAGAAGGACAAGCGGGGCATGGCCGTCACCCTCCCCCTGTCCAAGGAGGCGTTCTGCGTCCCGCGCAACGTGCAGCTGCTCGGCACCATGAACACCGCCGACCGGTCGATCCGGCAGCTCGACTCGGCCGTCCGGCGCCGCTTCGCCTTCCTCGAACTGCTTCCCGACGCGGGGCCGTTGCGCGGTTCCGCGGTGGAGGAACTCGACCTCGGGGTGTTCCTCGACGCGCTCAACCACCGGATCAGGCGGGAGCTGGACCGGGAGAAGCAGATAGGCCAGGCCTTCTTCCTGCCCGGCGGCAAGCCCGTCGCGACCGCCGCGGAGCTGGCCTCCGTGATCAGGGACGAGATCCTGCCGCTCCTCCAGGAGTACGCCTACGACGACTACGGGCTGCTCACGGCCTTCCTCGGCGAGGACCTCGTCGACCCCGTCTCGCACACCCTGCGGGAGCTGCCCGACGAGAAGCTGGTGGCCTGCCTGTACGAGGAGTTCCAGGTCGGCGCCGGTGCACAGCCTGCGTGAGTACGACCGGGCGGTCCTGCCCGGCGTCCGGCTGAGCGACGCCGACCGCCGGACGCTCGCGGACGGCGCGCTGGACCCGGTGCTGCGGATCCGGGAGCTGGCCGGCGACCGCCTGGAGGTCGAGGCAAGGGCGTACGTGGGGGTCGTGCGGCTCGACGCGTGCGAGATCCGGGTCCTGCCGAAGCACCTCGGCGGCAGCCTGGACGTGCTGCGGATGCTGGAGTACTCGGCGGGCGGCCGGGTGCGGACGCTGGAGGCCGGCCGCTGGTTCGCGGAGGGCGACGCGGACCTGCGCGACCTCGTCGCGCTGATGGTCACCGAGCACTGCGAGCGGCTGCTGCGGCACGGGGTCCGCAAGGACTACGTCACCCGCGAGGAGGATCTGCCGGCCGTCCGGGGCCGACTGCTGCCCGACCGGCAGGTACTGCGGCATCACGGGCGCCTGGACCGGCTGGCGTGCCGCTTCGACGAGCACGACACGGACGTCGTCGACAACCGGCTGTGCGCCGCGGCCGTGGAACGGGCCGCGCGCACGGCCGGGTCCGCCCAGGTGCGTGCCCGGGCCCGGCGGGCCGCCGCGCAGTTCGGACCGCTGGCGCCGACCCCGCTCGGGGATCTGCGGCAGGCCGTTTCCACGCTGGCCTACCACCGGCACAACGAGCACTACCGGCCCGCTCACCGGTGGGCCCGGCTCCTGCTGTCCGGCGGCGGGATCGACGGGCTGTTCACCACCGGTCCGCTGGCCTCCCGCGCCTTCCTCGTCGACATGAGCGGACTGTTCGAGGACTTCGTGACACGGCTGCTGGAGGACGGCGCGGCGGGCAGCGGGCTGACGGTGACCGGCCAGTCGGCGCAGCGGCGGGTGCTCGTCGACGAGGCCACGGAGAAGCACTACAGCGAGGTGCGGCCGGACGTGCTGGTCCGCGGGGTGCGCGGCGGGGTGCCGTTCCGGCTGCCGGTGGACGCGAAGTACAAGCTGTACGAGGGGAAGAAGCTCTCGACGCAGGACATCTACCAGGCCTTCCTCTACGCGCACGCGCTGGGGAGCCCGGCCGAGTGCGTGCTGGTGCATCCCGCCGGACCGGGTGCCTCGGGCGTGCGCGTGGCCGTGCGGGACCGCGCGGGCGCCACCTCGGCACGCGTCCGGTCCGTACCGCTGGACCTGGGGTCCGTACTGGACGAACTGGCCGGGCCGCAGCCCCTGGAAGCTGCGGCCCGGGTGTGGAACGAGGTCGTCGGTCAGCCGCCGAAGTAGGCGTCGAAGTTCTTCGAGAACTCCCAGCTGCCGAAGCGGTCCCAGTTGATCGACCAGGTCATCAGGCCGCGCAGGGCGGGCCAGGTGCCGTGGGTCTGGTACGAGCCGCAGCTCACCTTCTTCGTCAGGCAGTCCAGGGCCTTGTTGACCTCCGCCGGGGAGGTGTGGCCGTTGCCCGCGTTGGTCGTGGCCGGCAGGCCGATGGCGACCTGGTCCGCGCGCAGCGGCGGGAAGACGCGGGCGGTGTTGCCGGCCACCGGGAAGCCGCTGAGCAGCATGTCCGTCATCGCGATGTGGAAGTCGGCTCCGCCCATGGAGTGGTACTGGTTGTCGAGGCCCATGATCGAGCCCGAGTTGTAGTCCTGGACGTGGAGCAGGGTGAGGTCGTCGCGCAGGGCGTGGATGACCGGGAGGTAGGCGCCGGCGCGCGGGTCCTGGCCGCCCCAGGGGCCGGATCCGTAGTACTGGTAGCCGAGCTGGACGAAGAAGGTCTCGGGGGCCATCGTCAGGATGAAGTCCGGGCCGTACTTGGCCTTCAGGGTCTTCACGGCCGAGATCAGGTTGACGATCACCGGGGTGGTGGGGGCGCGGAAGTCGGTGTCGCCCGTGGCCAGGGAGAGGGAGTGGCCCTCGAAGTCGATGTCGAGGCCGTTGAGCCCGTACTCGTCGATGATCTTGCTGACGGAGGAGACGAAGGTGTCGCGGGCGGCCGTGGTGCCCAGCTGGACCTGGCCGTTCTGGCCGCCGATGGAGATCAGGACCTTCTTGCCCGCGGCCTGCTTGGCCTTGACGGCCGCCTTGAACTCCGCGGCCGATTCGACGTTCGGGCACTCGCTGACCGGGCAGAGCTGGAAGCGGATGTCGCCCGAGGTCACCGAGGTGGGCTCGCCGAAGGCCAGGTTGATGACGTCCCAGGAGGCGGGTACGTCGGCCATCCGGACGTAGCCGGAGCCGTTGGCGAAGCTGGCGTGCAGGTAGCCGACGAGGGCGTGGGCGGGCAGGCCCGGGTTGCCGGGGTCGCCTCCGCCGCCGGGCGTGGTCACGGGGACGGCCGCGCTCTTGGGGGACTCGCCGGTCGCGTTGACCGCGCTGACCTGGAAGGAGTAGGTCGTGGAGGCGGTGAGGCCGGTGACCGTGGCCGAAGTGCCGCTGACAGTGGTCGGGTTCGCGCCGTCCCGGTAGACCTTGTACGAGGTGGCCCCGGTAGCGGACGCCCAGGAGAGGCCGACGGTGGTGGCGGAGGAGGCGGACGCGGTGAGCCCGGCCGGGGCGGGCGGCACCTGGGGGTCGCCGGGTCCGGAGCCGCCGGGGTCGGGGCCGACGAGGGTCACGTCGTCGGTGAACTGCGGCGGCTGGCCGTACCAGCCCTGCGTGTACACGGTCACCGAGGTGGTGCTCGCGCCGGTACGGAAGCTCGTGCTCAGCTGCTTCCAGGCACCCGGGGTCTGCGTCCAGGTCTGCGGGTCCGTGGTCCCGGTGCCGGTCGCGCCGAGGTAGACGTACGCGCCCTGCACCCAGGCACTCAGCGTGTACGCGGAGTCGGGCTTGACGGTGACGGTCTGGGAGCAGCGGGCGTTGTCCTGGCCGGCCGGTGTGCCCTTGAGGGCGGAAGCGCCGCCGTGCACGGGTGTGCTGACGGTGGCTCCGCTGCCGGCCGAGCAGCTCCAGCCGGTGAGGCCCGCTTCGAAGCCGCCGTTGCGGATGAGGTCGGCGTCGGCCGCCGCGGCGGGCCGACCGGCGGCGAGGAGGCCGGCCGCCGCGAGGGCGGCGGCGGTAAGGAGGGACAGCGCGGAGCGTATGACGGTGGGTCTGGCGGGGCGGGTGGGGCCGACAGGGCGGATGGGGCGCACAACTGCCTCCGGTGCATGGGGGGATGGAGCCGGGCCGCGGGTGGGGTCGCGGTGGGGGAAGGCGCAGCGGCGCCCAAGATGGTCCAGACCAATCCTCTTGTCAAGACTTCCCGCCTCCCCGGCCCACGGCGCGCGCCGCCGCCTCGTGCATCGCGAGCTCCAGTACCACCGGATCGGTGAGCGTGCCCTGCCCGTCCGGGACCACGAGCCAGCGGACCCCGCCCGTGGCCCGGCCGGGGTAGGGGACCACGACCCAGGTCCCGTGACCGGCTCCCCGTACGCCCGTACCGACCCAGCGGGACGCCGTGCCCGCGGGCACGAAGAAGCCCAGCCGGGAGCCGCCGAAATCGGCGAGCACCGGGCCGGGCCGCTCCAGCAGCGCTTCCAGCACTTCGAGGGTGGCGTGCCCCAGCTCCCCCGGCAGGATCAGCACGTCCCACCGGCGGCCGGCGGGCAGCAGGGCGACCCCGAGGGGGTTGCGCTCCCACTCCCACCGGCAGGCGTCCGGATCGGGCGCTACCGAGACCAGCCATTCCACTGCCGTCTTGTCCCCCGGGATCGTCATCGCCCGGCCTCCGCTCTGTGTGGTGAGGTGAAGCGTTCTCACCAGGGAGAGAGCGGGGCCGGGCTCAGGTATGACGCGGGTTTCGTTACTCCGTGGTAGTGAGCCGGGTCACAGGACCGGCGGCGGTGTGCGCCGGGCGCACGGGCGGCTCTTGTCCGATCAGCTGTCGAAGCCGAGACCGAGGCGGTCCAGCGTCTTCAGCCACAGGTTGCGGTGCCCGCCCAGCCGGTCCGCCCGGGCCAGTGACCACTTCGTCATCGTGATGCCGGTCCAGGCGAAGGGCTCGGGCGGGAAGGGCATCGGCTTGGAGCGGACCATCTCCAGCTCGGTGCGCTCGGTCTTCTCCCCGGCGAGCAGGTCGAGCATCACGTCGGCGCCGAAGCGGGTGGCCCCGACGCCCAGCCCGGTGTAGCCGGCCGCGTAGGCCACCTTGCCCGCGTGCGCGGTGCCGAAGAAGGCGGAGAAGCGCGAGCACGTGTCGATCGCCCCGCCCCAGGCGTGGCTGAACTTCACCCCTTCCAGCTGCGGGAAGCAGGTGAAGAAGTGCTCGGCGAGCTTGAGGTAGGTCTCGGGGCGGTGGTCGTGCTCGGCGTCGAGCCTGCCGCCGTACGGGTAGATCGCGTCGTAGCCGCCCCACAGGATCCGCCGGTCGGGGGTGATCCGGAAGTAGTGGAACTGGTTGGCGCTGTCGCCGAGCCCCTGCCGGTTCTTCCAGCCGATCGAGGCGAGCTGCTCCTCGCCTAGCCGCTCGGTCATCAGCGCGTAGTCGTAGACCGGGACGGTCAGCGGGCGCACCCGCTTGACCAGCGAGGGGAAGATGTTGGTGCCCAGCGCCACCCGGCGTGCGAAGACCCGCCCGTACGGGGTCCGCACGGCCATCCCGGCTCCCGAGCCGGACAGGTCCAGCCCGCGCGTGTTCTCGTAGATCCGTACGCCCAGCTCCAGACAGGCCCGCTTCAGGCCCCAGGCGAGCTTCGCCGGGTTGAGCATGGCGACCCCGTCCCGGTCCCAGATCCCGCCGAGGAAGGTCGGGGAGTCGACCTCGGCCCGCACGGCGTCCGCGTCCAGCCATTCGGAGCGGCCGGCGAGGCCGAGCCGCTCGGCCTCCGCGTGGAACGCGCGGAGCTCCGCGACCTGGTGCGGCTCGGTGGCCACGTCGATCTCGCCGCTGCGCTCGAAGTCGCAGTCGATGCCGTAGCGGGCGACCGCCTCCTCGATGGCGTCGAGGTTGCGGGCGCCGAGGTCTTCCAGCGTGGCCAGCTCGTCGGGCCAGCGGGCCATCCCGTTGGCGAGGCCGTGGGTGAGGGAGGCGGCGCAGAATCCGCCGTTGCGGCCCGAGGCGGCCCAGCCCGCCTCGTGCCCCTCGATCAGTACGACGTCCCGGGCGGGGTCGCGCTCCTTGGCGATCAACGCGGTCCACAGGCCGCTGTAGCCGCCGCCGATGACGAGCAGGTCGCAGTGCTCGTCCCCGGTGAGGGCGGGCTCGGCGGCGGGCTTGCCGGGGTCGTCCAGCCAGTACGAGACCGGCTTCGCTTCGGAAAGGGATCGTGCAGCGGTGCGCATGGCGTCTGGGGCCATGTCTTCCAACTCCCTACAGGTGTTACTTGGGCTGTGCCTTCTTGCGGCGGCTGGCGACCATCTGGCCGGCCAGCACCACCAGGACCGCGATGACGAACATCGCGGTGCCGATGACGTTGATCTGTACAGGCGTACCGCGCTGGGCCGATCCCCACACGAACATGGGGAAGGTGACGGTGTTGCCCGAGTTGAAGTTGGTGATGATGAAGTCGTCGAAGGAGAGCGCGAAGGAGAGCAGCGCGCCCGCCGCGATACCGGGGGCCGCGATCGGCAGGGTGACGCGCAGGAAGGTCTGCACGGGTCCGGCGTAGAGATCGCGGGCCGCTTCCTCCAGGCGCGGGTCCATGGAGAGCACCCGGGCCTTGACGGCGGCGACGACGAAGCTGAGGCAGAACATGACGTGGGCGATCAGGATCGTCCAGAAGCCCAGCTGGATGCCCATGTTGAGGAAGAGGGCCAGCAGGGAGGCGGCCATCACGATCTCGGGCATGGCCATCGGCAGGAAGATCAGCGAGTTGACCGCCCCGCGCGCCCTGAAGCGGTAGCGGACCAGCGCGAAGGCGATGGCGGTGCCGAGCACGGTCGCGCCGATCGTGGCCCAGAGGGCGATCTGGAGCGAGAGGGACAGGGACCCGCACATGTCGGCGACCCCGCAGGGGTCCTTCCACGCGTCGAGGGAGAACTCCTGCCAGGCGTAGTTGAACCGCCCGGTGGGGTTGTTGAAGGAGAAGACCGTGACGACGACGTTCGGCAGGATCAGGTAGGCGAGCGTGCACAGCCCCGCGATCACGACGAAATGGCTGCGCAGCCAGGTGGTGGCGCTCTTCATCAGACCAGGTCCTCCGTCCCCGCTCGGCGGATGTAGATGGTGACCATGACGAGCACGATGGCCATGAGGATGAAGGACAGCGCGGCCGCGGTCGGGTAGTCGAGGATGCGCAGGTACTGCGACTGGATGACGTTGCCGATCATGCGGGTGTCCGTGGAGCCGAGCAGTTCCGCGTTGACGTAGTCGCCGCTCGCCGGGATGAAGGTGAGCAGGGTCCCGGAGACCACGCCCGGCATGGACAGCGGGAAGGTCACCTTGCGGAAGACCGTGGCGGGACGGGCGTACAGGTCCCCGGCCGCCTCGTGGAGGCGGGTGTCGATGCGCTCCAGCGAGGTGTAGAGCGGAAGGATCATGAAGGGGAGGAAGTTGTACGTCAGACCGCAGACGACCGCGAGCGGCGTGGCGAGGACGCGGTCGCCCTCGGTCATGCCGAGCCAGCTGGTGACGTCCAGGAAGCCGACCGTGTTGAGGACGTCGACCACCGGGCCGCCGTCGGCCAGGATCGTCTTCCAGGCGAGGGTGCGGATCAGGAAGCTGGTGAAGAACGGGGCGATGACCAGTACCAGGAGCAGGTTGCGCCAGCGGCCCGCCTTGAAGGCGATCAGGTAGGCCAGTGGATAGCCCAGCAGCAGGCACAGCGCCGTCGCGGTACCGGCGTAGAGCAGGGAGCGCAGGAACTGCGGGTAGTACTCGGTGAAGGCGTCCCAGTACGTCTGGAAGTGCCAGGTGACCTTGAAGCCCTCTTCGAGGGAGCCGGTCTGCACCGAGGTCGAGGCCTGGTAGATCATCGGCAGCACGAAGAAGACGAGCAGCCACAGGATGCCCGGGAGCAGCAGCCAGTACGGGACCAGGCGCTTCTTCATCGACGGCTTGTGCACCGGCGGCTCGGCGGAAACGGCGACCTCGGGCAGCGTCGCGGGGGCCGTCACGCTCCCTCCCCGACCGTCTCGATGCCCGCGTCGATGTCCTGGTCCGCGTCCAGGCCGAAGGTGTGCTCCGGGTTCCAGTGCAATATCACGTCGGCGCCGGGGACGAGGCGGGCGTCGCGCTCGATGTTCTGGACGTACACCTCCAGCTCCGGGCAGACCGGGCTGTCGATGACGAACTGGGTGGAGACGCCTATGAAGGAGGAGGCCGCGATCTTGCCGGCGACCTTGTTGCGGCCGGCCCCGATGGTGCCCTCGGACTCCGCGGGGACCAGGGAGATCTTCTCCGGGCGCACCCCGACCAGCAGCTTTCCGCCGGCGCGGGGTGTGGTCGAACATCGCGTCGCCGGGACGCGCAGCTTCGTACCGGCCGAGGAGACGACGACGTCGGACGCGCCGGCCTCCAGGACCTCGGCCTCGATGAGGTTGGAGGTGCCGAGGAAGTTCGCCACGAAGGTCGTCTTCGGGTTCTCGTAGAGCTCGGCGGGGGCGCCCAGCTGCTCGACGCGGCCGCCGTTCATCACGGCGACCGTGTCGGCCATGGTCATGGCCTCCTCCTGGTCGTGCGTGACGTGCACGAAGGTGATGCCGACCTCGGTCTGGATCCGCTTGAGTTCCAGCTGCATCTGGCGGCGCAGCTTGAGGTCGAGGGCGCCGAGCGGCTCGTCGAGGAGCAGCACCTGCGGGTGGTTGATGAGCGCGCGGGCCACGGCGACGCGCTGCTGCTGGCCGCCGGAGAGCTGGTGCGGCTTGCGCTGGGCGAACTGGCCGAGCTGGACCAGCTCCAGCATGTCGTCGACCTGCTTCTTGACCGACTTGATGCCGCGGCGGCGCAGCCCGAAGGCGATGTTCTCCGAGACGTCGAGGTGCGGGAAGAGGGCGTAGCTCTGGAAGACCGTGTTGACCGGGCGCTTGTACGGCGGCAGGTGCGTGACCTCGCGGTCGCCGAGGCTGACGGTGCCGGTGGAGGGCTCCTCCAGGCCGGCGATCATGCGCAGGGTGGTGGTCTTCCCGCAGCCCGAGGCGCCGAGCAGGGCGAAGAAGGATCCCTGGGGGATGGTGAGATCCAGCGGGTGCACGGCGGTGAAGGAACCGTAGTGCTTGCTGATCCCGGCGAGGCGGACGTCGCCGCCTTCGGTCTTGTCAGTCATGGGCCTGGGCCTTCGGTGGTGTGTCGTGGAAGGGGCAGGTGCCGGTACGGGTGTCTGTGGCCGGCGGGGACGGCGGCGGGATCCGTCAGGCTCCGATGAGCTTGGCGAACTTCTCCTCGTACGCCGTCTCTTCCTCACCGGTGAGGGAGCGGAAGGCGTGCGACTTGGCGGCCATCGCCTTGTCGGGGACGATCAGGACGTTGTCCGCGAGCTCCGGATCGATCGTGGCCAGCTCGTCCTTGACGCCCTCGACGGGGCAGACGTAGCTGATGTACGCCGCCAGCTGGGCGGCGACCGCGGGCTCGTAGTAGTAGTCGATGAGCCGCTCGGCGTTGGCCTTGTGCCGGGCCTTCACGGGGACCAGCAGGTTGTCGCTGGAGGTGATGTAGCCCGGCGCCGGGATCGCGTACTGGATGTCCGGGTTGCCGGCCTGCAGCTGGATGACGTCGCCCGCCCAGGCCAGGCAGGCTGCGAGGTCGCCCTTGTCGAGGTCCGCGGTGTAGTCGTTGCCGGTGAAGCGCCGGATCTGCTTCTTGTCCACGCCCTTCTGGAGCCGGCCGATCGCCGCGTCGTAGTCGGCGTCGGTGAAGTTCGCCGGGTCCTTGCCCTGGTCGAGCAGGGTCATGCCGACGCTGTCGCGCATCTCGGTGAGGAAGCCGACGCGGCCCTTCAGGGAGGGGTCGTCCAGCATCTGCGTGACGGAGTCGACCTTCTTCCCGCCGGTCGCCTTGGTGTTGTAGGCGATGACGGTGTTGATGCCGGTCCACGGGTAGCTGTACGCGCGGCCCGGGTCCCAGTCGGGGCTGCGGAACTGCGGGATCAGGTTGGCGTAGGCGTGCGGGAGCTGGGAGGGATCCAGCTTCTGGGCCCAGCCGAGGCGGATGATGCGTGCGGCGAGCCAGTCGGTGACGACGATCAGGTCGCGGCCGGTGTCCTGGCCCGCCGCGAGCTGGGGCTTGATCTTGCCGAAGAACTCGACGTTGTCGTTGATGTCCTCGGTGTACTTGACCTTGATACCGGTCCGCTTGGTGAACTCCTCCAGCGTGGGACGGGACTTCTCGTCCTCGCTGGTGTCCATGTACTCGGTCCAGTTGGAGAAGTTGATCTCCTTCTCCTGCTCCGAGTGGTCGTCGGAGGCCGCGGCGTTGCCCTCAGCGCGCTTGGCCGGCGGGATGCCGCAGCCGGCCAGCGCGGACAGACCGCCGAGGGTGAGCGCTCCGACTCCGGAGGCGCGCAGCACGGAGCGGCGGGTGAGGGCGCCGCGCCCGGTGGTGAGACTGCGCCGCATCGCGGCGAGTTGCGCCGCCGAGAGGCGGTCGGGCTCGAACTGCTCCATGGGAGGTGCCCTTTCGGGATGGGTACGGGCCGCTGGTCGGGCGGCTGACTGGTTATCTGTCCCCGAAGATCGTGCGGTGCCAGTCCTTCGCAGCCACCGCGGTGTTGTCGTACATCACGTGCTTGACCTGCGTGTACTCCTCGAAGGAGTAGGTGCTCATGTCCTTTCCGAAGCCACTGGCCTTGTAGCCCCCGTGCGGCATCTCGCTGATGATCGGGATGTGGTCGTTGACCCAGACGCAGCCCGCCTGGATCTCGCGGGTGGCGCGGTTCGCCCGGTACACGTCACGGCTCCAGGCGGAGGCGGCGAGACCGTACGGGGTGTCGTTGGCCAGCGCGATGCCCTCGTCGTCGGTGTCGAAGGGCAGGACCACCAGGACCGGCCCGAAGATCTCGGACTGGACCACCTCGCTGTCCTGGGCGGCGCCGGAGATCAGCGTGGGCCGGTAGTACGCGCCGTCCGCGAGCTCCCCGCCGGGGATCTCACCGCCGGTGACGACGGTGGCGTACGCGCGGGCGCGCTCGACGAAGCCGGCCACCCGGTCGCGGTGCGCGTGCGAGACCAGCGGGCCGAGGTCGGTCGACGGATCGAAGGGGTCCCCGACGCGGACGGTCTCCATCAGCTCGGCGACCCGGGCGACGAAGGCGTCGTGGAGGGGGCGCTGGACGTAGGCGCGGGTGGCGGCCGTGCAGTCCTGGCCGGTGTTGATCAGGGAGGCGGCGACGGCGCCGTGGGCGGCGGCCTCCGGATCGGCGTCGTCGAAGACGAGGAAGGGGGCCTTGCCGCCGAGTTCCAGGTGGAGCCGCTTGACGGTGGCGGTGGCGATCTCGGCGACCCGCTTGCCGATGGCGGTGGACCCGGTGAAGGAGGTCATGACCACGTCCGGGTGGCCGACCAGGTGCTCCCCCGCGTCCCGGCCGGCGCCGGTGACGATGTTGACCACACCGTCGGGCAGACCCGCCTCCTTGGCCGCCTGGGCGAACATCAGGGAGGTCAGCGGGGTCAGCTCGGCGGGCTTGAGGACGATGGTGTTGCCCGCCGCGATCGCCGGGAGGATCTTCCAGGCGGCCATCTGCAGCGGATAGTTCCACGGCGCGATGGAACCCACGACCCCGATCGCCTCGCGGCGTACGTACGAGGTGTGGTCCCCGGAGTACTCGCCGGCGGCCTGCCCCTGGAGGTGGCGCGCGGCCCCCGCGAAGAAGGCGGTGTTGTCGATGGTCCCCGGCACGTCGAACTCCGTGGACAGCTTGACCGGCTTGCCGCACTGCAGGGACTCGGCGTACGCGAACTCCTCGGCCCGCTCGGCCAGCACGCCGGCCAGCCGGTGCAGCGCGTCGGAGCGCTCCCCGGGGGTGGCCCCCGACCAGCCGGGGAAGGCCCGCTTGGCGGCGGCGACGGCGGCGTCCACGTCGGCGGTGGAGGCCAGCTCGTAGGTGAGCACCTCCTCGCCGGTGGCAGGGTCGACCACGGTGTGTGACCGGCCCGAGGTGCCGGGCCGCAGCTGCCCGTCGATGTACTGCGCGCCTTCGGCGAATCGGTCCTTGACCTGGACCTTGACCTGGAAGCGGTTGCCCATCACGCTCTCACGCTTTCGTAGCTACAGTTCGAGCTAAAGCTCGAATTGAGTGCCGATCCTGACAGAGGTACACCCCTCGGCCAAGTGATTCCGTTGTTGCCTTTTGATTACGCGACGGAATCGGTCGACCATGTGTCGAGGCGCGCCCTAAAACCCGTACGAAGTGTCCGTGGCTCCTGCGAGACTCGCGTGCATGGAGAAGATCGAGGAACTGATCGGGCAGGTCAGCCGGGGTGAGAGGCTGAAGTTCCTGCCGTTCTGGGGGCACCGTCCGCGGCCCGACGGGACACTCGGACCGAGCTGCCTCAGTCAGTGGTGGCCGTCCGAGTTCACCGTGGGTGACGTGCGGTACGCCACCGCCGAACACTGGATGATGGCCGGCAAGGCGCGCCTGTTCGAGGACCGGGAGGCGGAGCGCGCGGCCCTGGAGGCGACGACCCCGGCAGCCGCGAAGAAGGCCGGGCGGCTGGTGCGCGGCTTCGACGACGTGGTGTGGGAGCGGGAGCGGTTCGCGCTGGTGGTGGAGGGCAGCGTGCACAAGTTCGGCTCCGACCCGGCGCTGGCCTCGTACCTGCTCTCGACCGGGACGCGGGTCCTGGTGGAAGCCAGCCCGATGGACCGGATCTGGGGCATCGGGCTGGCCGCCGACGACGAGCGCGCCCTGGACCCGGCACGGTGGCGGGGGCTGAACCTGCTGGGCTTCGCGCTCATGGAGGCGCGCGAGCGGCTGCGGGCGGACCTTGGATCACTCGATCTCTGATCGCGACCTCTGATCTCGGCCTCTGATCTCGGCCTCTGATCTCGGCCTCTGATCTCGGCCTCTGATCTCGGCCTCTGATCACTCGATCTTTGATCGCACGGATCTTTAATCGCTCGCCGCCCACCACGGTGTGCGTCTAGCGTGGTCCTCGTCCAGGTGCGAAGGCGAGACCTACTTCGACTCATATCGGGCGGCCGCGGGTTCGAGTCCCGTCACCGGCTTCGGCCGGTGTAGCTCAGCTGGCAGAGCACCTTGTGGTTTCGCCGACTTCGACCTCTGGACACCTACGTTCTACGCACCTCCCGGTGCGCCGGCCACGGCTACTTCTTCCACGAAACAACGCCGCGGCCACTTCTTCCTCGGGAGGCGCACGTGCGGAGTGCCCGGTGCGCAGGCAACGGTTACTTCCGGATCAACGTGTCGCGGGTTCGAGTCCCGCCCGGCTCCGGCCGGTAGCTCAGCTGGGTAGAGCAGTCGACACAGTCCGTCGCCGACTTCGATCTCGGGCGTTCCGCACGTCACGCCTCCCCCGGTTTCCACTGAATTCGGGGGGATTCACCATGGCTCGTTTCAACCTGCTCCGCTCCAAGGCGGCGCCCACCGCATCCGCTTCGCCCACGGCGCCCACCTCACCGGTCCGCTCCACCGGCCGCCGCGCCGCCAACGCGCACGGCAGCCCCGGCTTCGTCCGCGATCCGCGCTCCGAGCTGTTCCTGCTCGCCGTCGCCAACTTCGTGACGCAGCAGACCGCCTACGAGGGCGGCCCGGCCCGCGACGACCGCTTCGCCTCGCTCGTGCGCGGCCTCGCCGTGGAGGACCCCGAGTGGACCGCCGGCCTGCTCGGCTGGCTGCGCCGCGACGGCAACATGCGGACGGCTTCCCTGGTCGGAGCCGCCGAGTACGTCAAGGCGCGGCTCGACGCCGGAGCGGCCGGGGGGCCCTCGAACCGGCAGGTCGTGGACTCCGTCCTGCTGCGCGCGGACGAGCCCGGGGAGCTGCTCGCCTACTGGACGGCCACGTACGGGCGCAACGTGCCCAAGCCCGTCAAGCGCGGGATCGCCGACGCCGTGCGCCGCCTCTACAACGGCGGTTCCCTGCTGAAGTACGACACCGCGTCCCGGGCCTACCGCTTCGGCGACGTCCTCAACCTGGTGCACGCCTCCCCCGACCCGGCCAAGCCCTGGCAGGGCGAGCTCTTCCGGTACGCCCTCGACCGCCGGCACAACCCCGAGACCGCCGAGGTCCCGGCGGGCAGCCGCACCCTGCTCGCGCACCGGGCCCTGATGGAGCTGCCCGTCGCGGAGCGCCGGGCCGTGGTCACCGCCGCGGACGGAGCCGAACGGCTCGCCGCGGCGGGCATGACCTGGGAAGCGCTCGCGGGCTGGCTGCAGGGCCCGTTGGACGCGGCCGCCTGGGAGGCGGTCATCCCCTCCATGGGCGCGATGGCGCTGCTGCGCAACCTGCGCAACTTCGACGAGGCCGGGGTGTCGGACGCGGTGGCCGAACGGGTCGCGGCGAAGATCTCCGAACCGGAGACCGTCGCCCGGGCCCGGCAGTTCCCCTTCCGCTACCTGGCCGCCCACCAGCACGCACCGTCGCTGCGCTGGGCGTACCCGCTGGAGCGGGCGCTGGGCCACTCCCTGGCCCACGTACCGGCGCTGCCCGGGCGGACGCTGGTCCTGGTGGACCGGTCCGGGTCGATGTGGTCGCCGCTGTCGGACCGCTCGCAGCTCAACCGGGCCGACGCGGCGGCCGTCTTCGGGACGGCGCTGGCACTGCGCGCCGAGGACGCGGACCTGGTGCAGTTCGGCTCCACCAGCAAGGTGATCGGCTTCCGGCGGGGCGAGTCGGTCCTGAAGCTGCTGGAGCAGTTCCAGGACCTCGGCGGCACCTGCACGGCGGACGCGGTGCGCGCGCACTACGCCGGTCACGACCGGGTCCTGATCGTCACCGACGAGCAGGCCACGTACGCCTACGGCGGCGATCCGACGGCCCTGGTGCCGGAGACGGTCCCGGTCTACACCTGGAACCTCGCCGGATACCGGGTGGGCCACGCGCCCTCGGGGTCCGCGCACCGGCACACCTTCGGCGGGCTCACCGACGCGGCCTTCCGCATGGTGTCCCTGATCGAGGACGGCCGGGACGCCAACTGGCCGTGGGAGAACGGGCAGGCGGACCCGGCCGCCTGACGGCACGGCGGAGGCCTGAGGACCGGAGGGAGGGAGGGCCGGGCAGGGACGGTACGCATCCCCGCCCGGCCCTCCCTCCGTGTCTGCCGGGTACGGCTCAACCCCGGTGGAGCACCTGGGTGTTCTCGTACGGGGACGAGTAGTCCGAGTCGAAGTCGGAGTCCCCGTCGTCGAGCATCAGGCCGGTGACGGCTATCGCGATGAACAGGCAGCTGACCACGATGCCGACCGCGCCGGTGATGATGCCGGCCAGCGCCATGCCCCCGTTGTCGGCCTCGCCGCGCTTGGCCTTGCCGCGGCCCAGCACGCCGAAGATGACGGCCGGCACGCCGAACAGCAGGCCCAGGTAGCAGCTGACCACGGCGATGATCCCGAGGACGAGCGCGGTGACCCCGAAGCCGTTGCTCCTCGGCGGGTACACCGGGTATCCGGCGCCTCCCGGGTATCCGGTGTAGCCCGCGTAACCGGGGTAGCCCTGGTATCCGGGCTGCTGGACCGGCTGCTGCGCGGCGGGGTATCCGTACCCGGCGGGATGCGGCTCGGCCGGGTACCCGTAGGCGGGCGTCTGCCCCGGCTGGGGCGCGGGCGCCCCGGCGGACATGGGCCCGGTGCCGGCCGGCGGCGTCTGCCCCGGCTGGGGCGCGCCCGGGTGGCCGCCCGGGTAGCCGCCTGCCCCCGGCATCCCGGTGACGGTCTGCTGGTCGTGCACCCCCGGGGCTCCCGGCGCCCCTGACGCCGCCGATGCCCCCGGCCCACCCTGCTGTTTGCCCAGATCGACCGCGGGCTGCTCCGGTGGCGCCCAGGGGTCTCGCGGCTCGGGGCTCTGATCGGTCATACGGCGCCCCCCTCTCGTACGGCCATGCTAAGCGCTGCCTCCGACAAGGCCCTTCGACGGTGCGGGTCCTGCCTACGATGAAGGCCGTTCCATCCGCACCGCGTCCTTCGGAGGCATCCTCATGTCCGACCTGCACCCCTTCATCGCGGGGCTGCCCAAGGCCGAACTGCACGTCCACCACGTCGGCTCGGCCTCCCCCCGCATCGTGGCCGAACTCGCCTCCCGGCATCCCGACTCCAAGGTCCCCACCGACCCCGAGGCCATCGCCGACTACTTCACCTTCACCGACTTCGCGCACTTCATCGAGGTCTACCTCTCCGTCGTCGACCTGGTCCGCACCCCCGACGACGTGCGCCACCTCACCTTCGAGATCGCCCGCGACATGGCCCGGCAGAACATCCGGTACGCCGAGCTCACCATCACCCCGTATTCCTCCACCCGCCGCGGAATCGACGAGAAGGCCTTCATGGAGGCCATCGAGGACGCCCGCAAGGCCGCCGAGGCCGAGCTCGGCGTCGTCCTGCGCTGGTGCTTCGACATCCCCGGCGAAGCCGGCCCGGAAGCCGCCGCCGAGACCGCCCGCCTCGCCCTCGACCTGCGCCCCGAGGGCCTGGTCTCCTTCGGCCTGGGCGGCCCCGAGGTGGGGGTGCCGCGCCCGCAGTTCAAGCCGTACTTCGACGCCGCCCGCGCCGCCGGGCTGCACAGCGTGCCGCACGCCGGCGAGACCACCGGCCCCGAGACCATCTGGGACGCGATCCGCGAGCTGGGCGCCGAGCGCATCGGCCACGGCACCAGCGCCACCCGGGACCCGGAGCTGCTCGCCTACCTCGCCGAGCACCGCATCGCGCTGGAGGTCTGCCCCACCTCCAACATCGCCACCCGCGCCGTCGCCACCCTCGACGAGCACCCGATCAAGGAGATGGTGGAGGCCGGTGTGCTGGTCACCATCAACAGCGACGACCCGCCGATGTTCGGCTCCGACCTCAACAACGAGTACGCGGTGGCCGCGCGCCTGCTGGACCTGGACGAGCGCGGTCTCGCCCAGCTCGCGAAGAACGCCGTCGAGGCCTCCTTCCTGGACCCGGCCGGCAAGGCGGAGCTCACCGCCGAGATCGACGCCTACACCTCCGCCTGGCTGGCTTCCTGACGGCCCAGCAGAATGGGAGCATGCGCACCCTGACTGCCGTAGGCCACCGCGGGGATCCCTACCGCGTCCGCGAGAACACCCTGCCGTCGATCCGCTCCGCCTTCGACCGGGGGGCGGACGCGGTGGAGATCGACGTCCGGATGACCCGCGACGGCGTCCCCGTACTCCTCCACGACGGGGACCTCCAGCGGCTGTGGGGCCACGACGTCCGGCTCGAAGACGTCACGGCCCCGCAGCTGAAGGAGCTGACGGACGGCGCGATCCCGACCCTGCGCGAGGCTCTGATGGCCGCCGGTGCGGGCCGGGTCATGGTCGACCTGCCGGGTGCGACGGCCGAGGCCGTACGGACCGTCGTCGGCCAGGTCCGCGAGTGCGGGGCCCGCGACCGTACGTACTACTGCGCCGGGCCGGCCACCATGCTGGCGGTGCGCGCCGCCGACCCCGGCGCCGAGATCGCGCTGACGTGGACCACTCTGGCTCCCCCGCGCCGGGTGCTGATCGACGCGGTGGCGCCGGCCTGGCTCAACTACCGCTTCGGCCTGGTCACCCCGGAGCTGGTGGACGCCCTGCACCGGGACGGCCTGCTGGTGTCGGCCTGGACGCCGGACACGAAGCGTCCGATGCGGGCGCTGATCAGGGCCGGGGTGGACTCGATCACGACGAACCGGGTGGACGTGCTGGGAGCCGTACGGGCCGAGCTCGGCCGGTGACGCGGGCCTGGGGGGAGCTCGGGGCGTGGATCCGGCGGGCCGGTCCGCGCCGGCAGGACCTGGGGCTGACGCTGCTGGTGCAGCTGGCCGTCACGATGCCCTTCGTGGTGCCCCGATCGGCCGAACTGCCGCCCGCGGACTGGGCCTCGTACGCGATGACCACGCTCGGCGTGCTGCCGCTGGTGTGGCGGCGGCGGGCTCCGGTGGCGGTGCTGGTCGCGATCCTGGCGGCCGGCGGCGTGTACAACCTGGCGGGTGACGGCCCGGGGCAGCCGCTTCCGTACGCGGGGCTGATCGCCTTCTACACGGTCGCCCTGCAGTGCACGGCCCGGGTGCGGCTGACGGTGGGCGGGCTGACGGTCCTCACGGTCGTCCTGTCGGTGTACTGGAACACCGGGACCGCCCGCGAACTGCTCTTCACCTTCTTCGTCTCCGGCGCCGCGTACGCGCTGGGGCGCCTGCAGCACACCCGGCAGGCGTACACGGCCGCCCTCCTGGACCGGGCCGCCCAGCTGGAGCGGGCCAACCGGATCGAGGCGGAGCAGGCGGCCGCCCGCGAACGGGCCCGGATCGCACGGGAGATGCACGACATCCTCTCGCACGCGGTCAGCATCATGATCGTGCAGGCGGAGGCCGGTCCGGTGGCCGTACGCAGGGCCCCCGAGCGGGCCGAGGCCGCGTTCGAGGCGATCGCGGAGACCGGCCGGGACGCGATGGCCCAGCTGCGCACGATGCTGGGGGTGCTGCGCACGGACGAGGCGGCGCCGCGCTCCCCGCAGCCCGGCATCGGGGAGCTGGCGGGGCTGCTGGAGCGGGTCCGGGGCAGCGGGCCGGAGGTGCTCTACGAGCGCACGGGTTCGGTGCGCGCCCTGCCGGCGGCACTGGAGGCGACGGTGCACCGGGTGGTGCAGGAGGCGCTGACCAATGTGGTCAAGCACGCCGGGGCGTCGGCGGTGGCCGTGCGCCTGGAGTACGGGGAGCGGGAGCTCACGGTGACGGTGACCGACGACGGGCGGGGTCCGGCCGCGGGGGCGGGGGTGGGCTCCCTGCCTGGGGCTCGGCCGGGCGGGCACGGCCTGATCGGGATCCGGGAGCGGGCCGCCGCCCACGGGGGCACGGCCCGGACGGGACCGGGGCCGGACGGCACCGGCTTCGAAGTGCGGGTGGTGCTTGTAACGTCGGTCGCGGAGGTGGGGACATGACGATCCGTGTGGTGGTGGCCGACGACCAGGAACTGGTGCGCAGCGGCTTCGCGATGATCCTGGACGTCCAGGAGGACATCGAGGTGGTGGCGGAGGTCGGGGACGGGGCGGCGGCCGTGGAGGCGGTGCGGTCCCTCGCGCCCGACGTGGCGCTGCTGGACGTACGGATGCCGGTGCTGGACGGGATCGAGGCGTGCCGGGAGATCTCGGGGACGAGTTCCTGCCGGACGGTGATGCTGACGACCTTCGACTCGGACGAGTACGTGTACGAGGCGCTCCACGCGGGGGCCAGTGGTTTCCTGCTCAAGGACGTGCGGCGGGACGATCTGGTGCACGCCGTACGGGTGGTGGCGGCGGGCGAGTCCCTGCTGGCGCCTTCGGTGGCCCGGCGGCTGATCGCGGAGTACACGGCGGCGACGGCCAGGCCGGCGGCCGGGGAGGCGCTGTCCGCGGAGCGGCTGGAGGTGCTGACGGCCCGGGAGCGGGAGACCCTGCTGCACCTGGGACGGGGGCTGTCGAACGCGGAGCTCGCGGTGGAGCTGATGGTGAGCGAGCACACGGTCAAATCGCATGTGGGCAACGTGCTGTCGAAGCTGGGGCTGCGGGACCGGATCCAGGCGGTGATCTGCGCGTACGAGACGGGTCTGATCGCGGCTGGCTCTGCGGTATCTCCCTCTGGGGAGTGAGACGGCAGGGATCTCCTAGCTCTCCGTGGTGAGTTGTCGTACCGCCAAAGACCCCTCTCGGTGGTGATCCGCAACCACCCCTGTGACCAGCAGCATTGAGGTCATCGGGGCGGAAGTCGCCCGGAGAGCCGACAGGGGGATCCACCATGAACCGAGCGACCCGCACGCTGATCGCCACCGCCCTGGTCCTGGGCGTCGCGGCCGGACCGGCCGCCGCCCACGCCGGCCCGGCGGGGGCCACGGCCCCGGCCGCGAGCTCCGCGACGCAGAGCCCGGCACCCCAGGTCTCGACCCCGCCGAACGCCACGGCGCTGGAGCAGGCGATCGCGGGGCTCGGGGCGGGGCACGCGGAGGCGACGGCCGCGCTGGTACGGGTGGGTGGCACGAGCGGCGGCTGGCAGGGCAGTTCCGGCGTCGCGGACATCCGCACCGGGCGCGCGGCGATCGAGGAGGGCCGGTTCCGGGCCGGGTCGGTGACCAAGACCTTCACCTCGGCGGTGGTGCTCCAGCTCGTGGCCGAGGGCGAACTGGACCTCGAAGCGCCGGTCCGCCGGTACCTGCCGGGGACGATCCCCCAGGCGTACGGCACGGTCACCGTCCGGCAGCTGCTCAACTACACCAGCGGCATACCGGCGGCCGACGGTCCCGGCGACTCCTTCGAGGCGCAGTGGGAGCACCGCTTCGACGTGACCGATCCGCACGACCAGATCGCCGAAGCCGTGGCCAAGGGCCCCGAGTTCGTCCCGGGCACGGCCCAGCACTACCTGAACATCAACTACACGGTGCTGGGCGTGCTCATCGAGAAGGTGACGGGCACGACGTACGAGAAGGCGGTCGCGGCTCGGGTGCTGAGGCCGCTGGGGCTGCGGGACACCTCCTTCCCGGGCCGTTTCCAGACCCGCATACCGGGTCGCCACAACCACGGGTACCAGGCGGTGGCGCGCGAGGACGGCTCCACCGAGCTGCGGGACGTGACCGAGTGGAACTCCTCGGACCGGTGGGCGGCGGGCGACATCATCTCCACCACGGCCGATCTGGAGCGGTTCACCGTCGCCCTGTTCAGCGGACGCCTCGTACCGGCGGCGCAGCTGGAGGAGATGTTCACGGTCCCCGGGGTGAAGGACTTCGTCACGGGCAAGTCCGCGACCCTGACGGCCGGGATGGCGCGGATCAAGCTGCCCGACGGCACGATCGCCTGGGGCAAGACGGGTGGCCGGCACGGCTACAACACGGCGATAGGCGGGACGCGCGACCTGTCCCGCACCCTCGTGTACTCGGTCAACTCGACCGACGCCAAGGGCCAGGACATGAACCCGGTCGCCCTCGCCGTGGTCATGGCGGCCTTCGCCGAGTAGCGCGTACTCAGCCCTGGGCCTCGGCCAGGTCCGCGGCCGGGCCCGGAGTCGGGGCCCGGCCGGTGTCCACCGCCATGGCCTCCAGCCGCTTGATCATGCGCCGCAGGATCAGCAGCGGAACCACTCCGAAGACGCCGAACGAGATGTCGATCAGCGACCACCAGACCGGGATGCCCCGGATAGGCCCGCAGATCAGGGCCAGCGGGATGATGCCGGCGCAGGCGATCATGCCGGCCTCGACGATCCAGACGTTGCGGACCGGGTCGCGGTGGACTCCGTAGAAGAACACCGCGATCACCAGGTGGGCGAAGGCGAGCCAGTCCGTGCCGTAGAGGAGGAAGGGGTACTCGGAGTCCGCCCGCTCCAGCCCGTCGCCGACCCGACGCAGCCAGGCGTTGTCCACCAGCGCATTGGCCCAGTGGAGTTCGCTCACCAGGGGGAAGGCGGTGAGTCCGCTCAGCACGAGGCAGACGAGGAACAGGGCAAGCCAGGCACGGATCCGCCGCTGAAGGGCGCTTCTCTCGCTCATGGAAGGAAGCCTACGCAGCTTTCTGAACATGTTCAGTAAAATCACTGAACACGTTCAGTTCTGTGGCCGGACCGAGATCGGCCCCGACGCTCACAGACCGACGATGCCGTTCCAGCGCTTCGCGAAGGACGAGCGCTCCGCCGAGGAGATGTCGCGGGCGACGACGAGCCGCTTGCGCATGTCCCCGTCGGGGAAGATCAGCGGGTTCTCGGCCAGTTCGGCGGTCTCCTGGTCGTCGGAGGCGGCCAGCACCTCACGGGCGGCCGGCACCGGGCAGACGTAGTTGACGGAGGCGGCGAGCAGCGCGGCCACCTCCGGTTCGTAGTAGTAGTCGATCAGGGCTTCCGCGTTGGCCTTGTGCCGGGCGAGGTTGGGGACGAGCAGGCTCTCCGCCCAGAGCTCGGCGCCCTCCTCGGGAACCACGAACTCGATGTCGGGGTTGTCGGCCTGAAGCTGGATCACGTCCCCGGAGTAGGCCTGGCAGGCCAGTACGTCGCCCTTGCCGAGGTCGGAGGTGTAGTCGTTGCCGGTGAAGCGGCGGATGTGCCTTTTCCTCACCATGCTCTCCACCTGGTCGCACATCCGGTGGAAGTCGGATTCGGTCCACCGGGTCACGTCGACACCGTTGCCCTGCATCAGCAGGGAGAAGGACTCGTCGAGACCGGAGAAGAGCGTGACCTTCCCGGCCAGGTCCGGCTGCCACAGGTCCTTGACGGACTTGATCTCCCGGCCGAGCGCCTTGCGGTTGTAGGCGATGCCGGTGATCCCCGACTGCCAGGGCACGGTGTGCAGCCGGCCCTCGTCGAAGGCCGGGGAGCGCAGTTGCGGGTCCAGGTACCGGGCCACGTTCGCCTGGGCCGAGCGGTCCATCTTCTGGGCCCAGCCCAGGTGGACGAAGCGGGCGGCCATCCAGTCGCTGACCACGACGAGGTCGTGACCGGTCTGCTGGCGGTTCATCAGCGACGGGCTGATCTTGCCGAAGAACTCGTCGCTGTCGTTGATGTCCTCGGTGTACCGGACCTCGATGCCGGTCTTCTCCGCGAAGGCGTCCAGCGTCGGACGCCTGCTCTCGTCCTCTTCGTCGGTGTCGATGTAGAGAGGCCAGTTGGAGAAGGAGACGCTCCGGTCGCTCGCGGAGTCGTCCTGCCCCTTCCGTCGGCTCTCGGGGACGTACGCGGCGGGGACACCACAGCCGGGAAGCGCGGCCAGCAGCCCCGCGGCACCGAGGCCGCGCAGCGCCGCGCGACGGGAAAAGGCGAGTTCAGGCATGGCTCGAGCCTGGTGGAACACCGAAGGGCGGGCAATAGACATGTTGTCTACTGCCCGCCCCTTCAAGGCTGTGGCCTGGTCGATGCGGCGGCCGGCAGGCCGCCCGCCCGGCCGTGGGTCAGCCGTCGAGCGAGGTCATGACGTGCTTGATGCGCGTGTAGTCCTCGAAGCCGTAGGCGGAGAGGTCCTTGCCGTAGCCGGACTTCTTGTACCCGCCGTGGGGCATCTCGGCGACGAGCGGGATGTGGGTGTTGATCCACACGCAGCCGAAGTCGAGGTTCTTGGACATCCGCATCGCGCGGCCGTGGTCCTTGGTCCACACGGACGAGGCGAGGGCGAACTCGACGTCGTTCGCGTACGCCAGGGCCTGGTCCTCGTCCGTGAAGGACTGGACCGTGATGACGGGGCCGAAGACCTCGTTCTGGATGATCTCGTCGTCCTGCTTGAGGCCGGAGACCACGGTCGGGGCGTAGAAGTAGCCCTTCTCGCCGACCTGGTGGCCGCCCGCCTCGACCTTGGCGTGGGCGGGGAGGCGCTCGATGAAGCCCGCGACCTGCTTGAGCTGGTTCGGGTTGTTCAGCGGGCCGTAGAGCACGTCCTCGTCGTCCGGCTGGCCGGTCTTGGTGTCGGCCGCGTTCTTGGCCAGCGCCGCGACGAACTCGTCGTGGATCGACTCGTGGACCAGGACGCGGCAGGCCGCGGTGCAGTCCTGGCCGGCGTTGAAGAAGCCCGCGACGGCGATGTCCTCGGCCGCCTTGGCGATGTCGGCGTCCGCGAAGACCACGACCGGGGCCTTGCCGCCCAGCTCCAGGTGGACGCGCTTGACGTCCTTGGAGGCGCTCTCGGCGACCTGCATGCCCGCGCGCACCGAGCCGGTGATGGAGGCCATCGCCGGGGTGGAGTGCTCGACCATGGCCCGGCCGGTGTCGCGGTCGCCGCAGACGACGTTGAAGACGCCCTTGGGCAGGATGTCGCCGATGATCTCCGCCATCAGGATGGTGGAGGCCGGGGTGGTGTCCGAGGGCTTGAGGACCACGGTGTTGCCCGCGGCCAGGGCCGGGGCGAACTTCCACACGGCCATCATCATCGGGTAGTTCCACGGCGCGACCTGGGCGCAGACGCCGACCGGCTCACGGCGGACGATCGAGGTCATGCCCTCCATGTACTCGCCGGCCGAGCGGCCCTCCAGCAGACGCGCGGCGCCCGCGAAGAAGCGGATCTGGTCCACCATCGGCGGCAGCTCCTCGCTGGCCGTGAGGCCGAGCGGCTTGCCGGTGTTCTCCGATTCGGTGGCGACCAGCTCGTCCGCGCGGGCCTCGAAGGCGTCCGCGATCTTCAGCAGGGCCTTCTGGCGCTCGGAGGGCGTCGCGTCGCGCCAGGCCGGGAAGGCGGCCGCAGCGGCTTCCATGGCCGCGTCGACGTCGGCCTGGCCCGAGAGGGGAGCGGTCGCGTACGCCTCGCCCGTGGCGGGGTTGACCACCTCGGTGGTCCGCCCGTCGGCGGCGTCCTTGAACTCCCCGCCGATGTAGTTGCGCAGACGACGCAGTTCGGTGGTCACTACAGCCACACTCCTGTGATCACATGTCCAGTGGTTGAGACAGCTCCCCAGCCTAGCCTCTCTGGCACCGTTTTCGACAGGCCCACACACGACGAACTACGGAATCAGTGAGATCCGACTCCCCAAACAACGAATTACATCGTTCTCGCCTTGCGGAACAGACGACTCCTCGTGCACAGTGAGGTCGTGGTCAGTCGAAGCGCAGATTCCAGGAACAGACAACCGTCCCCTTCGGTCGATGCTGTGTCCCTCGCGATCATCGAGCAACTGCAGGAGGACGGCCGTCGTCCTTACGCGACGATCGGCAAGGCCGTGGGCCTGTCCGAAGCGGCGGTGCGCCAGCGCGTCCAGAAGCTGCTCGACCAGGGAGTCATGCAGATCGTCGCCGTCACCGACCCGCTCACCGTGGGGCTCCGGCGCCAGGCGATGGTCGGCATCAACGTCGAGGGAGACCTCGACCCGGTGGCCGACGCGCTGACCGCGATGGCCGAGTGCGAGTACGTGGTGATGACCGCGGGCTCGTTCGACCTGATGGTGGAGATCGTCTGCGAGGACGACGACCACCTGCTCGAAACGATCAACAAGAAGATCCGCACGCTCCCCGGCGTGCGATCCACCGAAAGCTTCGTTTACCTGAAGCTGAAGAAGCAGACCTACATGTGGGGAACGAGATAGCCCGTGAGCCAGGACCTCTCCAAGACCGCGTACGACCACCTGTGGATGCACTTCACCCGCATGTCGTCCTACGAGAACTCGCCCGTCCCCACCATCGTGCGGGGTGAAGGCACCTACATCTTCGACGACAAGGGCAAGCGCTACCTGGACGGTCTCGCCGGACTGTTCGTGGTCAACGCCGGTCACGGCCGCAAGGAACTGGCCGAGGTCGCCTACAAGCAGGCGCAGGAACTCGCGTTCTTCCCCATCTGGTCGTACGCGCACCCCAAGGCCGTGGAGCTCGCCGAGCGCCTCGCGCACTACGCCCCGGGCGACCTGAACAAGGTCTTCTTCACCACCGGTGGCGGCGAGGCCGTCGAGACCGCCTGGAAGCTCGCCAAGCAGTACTTCAAGCTGCAGGGCAAGCACACCAAGTACAAGGTCATCTCGCGTGCGGTCGCCTACCACGGCACCCCGCAGGGCGCCCTGTCCATCACCGGTCTGCCGGCCCTGAAGGCCCCCTTCGAGCCGCTGGTCCCCGGCGCGCACAAGGTGGTCAACACCAACATCTACCGCGCCCCGATCTACGGCGACGACCCTGAGGCCTACGGCCGCTGGTGCGCCGACCAGATCGAGCAGGAGATCCTGTTCGAGGGCGCCGACACCGTCGCCGCCGTCTTCCTGGAGCCGGTGCAGAACGCCGGTGGCTGCTTCCCGCCGCCGCCCGGGTACTTCCAGCGGGTCCGTGAGATCTGCGACGAGTACGACGTGCTGCTCGTCTCCGACGAGACGATCTGCGCCTTCGGCCGTCTCGGCACGATGTTCGCCTGTGACAAGTTCGACTACGTCCCGGACATGATCACCTGCGCGAAGGGCATGACCTCGGGCTACTCCCCGATCGGTGCCTGCATCATCTCGGACCGGCTCGCCGAGCCGTTCTACAAGGGTGACAACACCTTCCTGCACGGCTACACCTTCGGCGGACACCCGGTGTCCTCCGCGGTGGCGCTCGCCAACCTCGACATCTTCGACAAGGAAGGCCTCAACCAGCACGTGCTGGACAACGAGGACGCCTTCCGCTCGACGCTGGAGAAGCTGCACGACCTGCCGATCGTCGGCGACGTCCGCGGCAACGGCTACTTCTACGGCATCGAGCTCGTCAAGGACAAGGTCACCAAGGAGTCCTTCACGGACGAGGAGACGGAGCGCGTGCTCTACGGCTTCCTCTCCAAGGCGCTCTTCGAGAACGGCCTGTACTGCCGCGCCGACGACCGTGGCGACCCGGTCATCCAGCTGGCCCCGCCGCTGATCGCCGACCAGGGCACCTTCGACGAGATCGAGGGCATCCTGCGCCGCGTGCTCACCGAGGCCTGGACCAAGCTCTAACCAGCGACGTCCTCCCACCGTCCCGCAGGCGGCAAACTGCCGGACCACACGGCCCGGATCCTCCGTTCGAGTGAGAACGCGGGGGTCCGGGCCGTGTGCTGTCACCATCCAAGACGTTCATCTCTTTACATCTCATTGCGGCGCCAGTGACCAAGCGGGCTCCGCTTCGTTCCCCCGGACGGAGGTGTACGCCATGGTGGCTCCACGCGACAACGCTCCGCCGGACAGTGCCCTGCCCCAGGACGATCTGCTCTGGGCACGGTCCCTTCACTACTCCCACAGCGGTTCGCCGGGCCTCATCGGGGTCTCGATCGGCGTCCGCGCGGGAGAGATCCTCGCCGTCACCGGCCCCCGCGGCAGCGGCAAGACCACCCTGCTCAGCTGCCTGTCCGGCCAGCTCCGGCCCGAGCAGGGCGAGGTCTGGTTCAACAGCGTCCCCGTGCACACCATGGGCACCCTGGTCCGCGAGCGGCTGCGCCGCGACCGCTTCGGCTGGATCGGCCCCGAGCCGCGGCTGCTGCCCGAGCTGCGGGTCTGGGAGAACGCCGCCCTGCCGCTGCTGATCGCGGGCGCACCCCACCGCGCCGCGAAACGGGCCGCCTGCGAATGGCTGGACCGCCTCGACATCGGCGCCTTCGCCCGCAAGCACCCCGGCGCCCTCAACCGGGCCGAGTCGCAGCGCGTCGCCCTCGCCCGCGCCCTCGCGCACCTGCCCGCCGTGATCTTCGCGGACGAGCCCACCGCCCCGCTGCACCGCGCCGAGCGCTCCCTGCTGCTGCGCACCCTCACCACGGCCGCCCGCTCCCACGGCATCACCGTGCTGCTGGCCACGCACGACGAGGAGACCGCGGCCGTCGCCGACCGGCGCTTCCCGCTGCTCGACGGCCGCCCGGCCGCCGCTGCGGCCGGCCTCTCCCCGACCTCCTTCCCCCAGCCCCCGGAGGACCAGGCCGCGTGCTCGCTCTCCGCCTAGCCCGCGGCTCCAGGCCGCTGGTCCAGTTGCGCCGGCTGCTCGTCGCGGCCGCCTCGGCCGGCAGTGGTTTCGTGCTGCTGTACGTGCTCGCGCAGGCCACCGCCCGGCCCGCCGGATCGTTCCCCCAGCTCCTGTGGGCCCTGGTCCCCCTCGCCGTCACCGTCCAGTTCGCGGTCGCCGTGGCCCGGACCGACCCCGCGACCCGACCCCTGGAAGGGCTGGACGCCGCCGGACTGGGACCCGTACGGCTCACCCTGGTCGCGACGATCTCCACCGCCGTGGCCTGCGCCCTCGGCAGCGCCGTGGCCCTGGCCGTCTTCCTCCATCTGCGCGGGGACGTCACCGGGCTGCCCTTCGACGGCGCCGGGGCGCGGCTGCTCCACGGCGACCAGCCCCTGCCCGTGGCAGCCGCCCTCACCCTGCTGGCGCTGCTCCCGCTGGGCGCCTCGATCGCCACCGCCCTCGCCCTGCGCCCCCACCCACGGCCCGCGCCGCAGACGGCGCTGCCCTGGGGCATCGCCCTCACCGCCTGCGGGCTCGCCGCGCTGGCCCACTCCCGCCCCGGTGGGATCGGCGTGCCGACGGGCTGGGCGCTGACCGCCCTCGGACTCGCCCTCGCCGGTCCGGGTCTGGCCTACGCCTGCGGGGCGCTCGTCCAGGCCATCCGCCCGGGCGCGCTCCGGCTGCTGGCCGGGCGGGCCCTCCAGGAGGAGGCCCCCCGGCTCGGCGCGCCCCTCGGCGTCCTGTGCGCCGTCGGGGCGGGCGCGCTCAGCGGCGTGGCCCTGCGCGGGAGCGGCGGGCTCCACGTCCCGCTCGGCCCACTGACCGCGCCCGCCGCCGCGCTCGTCGTGCTCTGCGCGGCCGCGACTCTTCTCACATCCGCGGTCGAGGTCCGCCAGGCCCGGGCCTCCACCCGCGAGACCCTGGCCGGAATCGGGGCCCCGGCCAAGGTCCTCCGTACGGCCGCGACCGTACGGGCCACCGCGCTGGTGGCCGTGTGCCTGCCGCTCAGCTGGGGTGTGTCACAGCTGACGTCCCTGGCATTGACCCGCTGAGGTGGGCAGCGCTTAGGGTGGGCCGGATGGTCAACCCACACATCGACACCGAGATCGAGACCCTCGCCGAATTCGACCGGGTCGTGGCCCGCGGCTCGCTCGGCGGGTACCGGATCCAGTCGGTCAACCTGCTGGAGCGGACCTTCGCCCTGCTGTCCGCCGACACCTCGGCCGCCGTGTTCCTGGGCTGCGCGATGGAGCCGGACGCCTCCGTCAAGGTGCGCGCGGACGGCGCGCTGGTCTTCCCGCCCGTCCCCGACCTCCCCTTCAACCCGTACCGGGGCCTGCTCTACACGGCCGAGGAGCTCTTCACCGGCCTGGCCGCGGGCTACGAGGCCACGGTGGACGCCGAGGCGTACGCCTGGTTCCAGGAGACCAAGGCGGACGGTGACGTCTACTCCTCGATGCTGCGCTCCCTCCACGACGACGCCATCTCCGACGCCCTCGACGAACACCTCGCCGGCGCCCGCGTGGTCGGTGTGATGGGCGGCCACGCCATGGCCCGCGGCGGCGACGCGTACCAGGGCGCGGCCGAGCTCGGCCGGACGCTGACCCGCTCCGGGCTGACCGTGGCCACCGGTGGCGGTCCCGGCGCGATGGAGGCCGCCAACCTCGGCGCGTACCTCGCCCCGGCCCCCGACGAGGCCCTGCCCGAAGCCCTGCGGATGCTGGCCAAGGCCCCCTCCTTCATCCCGTCCGTCTCCGACTGGGCGCGCGCGGCCTTCGCCGTACGGGAACGCTGGCCGGCGGCCGCGGGCGGCGACTCGGTGGGCATCCCGACGTGGTTCTACGGACACGAGCCGCCGAACCCCTTCGCCGGGCACATCGCGAAGTACTTCGCGAACGCCACCCGGGAGGACGGGCTGCTCGCCCGCTCCAACGCGGGCGTGGTGTTCCTGCCGGGCGCGGCCGGCACGGTCCAGGAGATATTCGACAGCGCGACGCCCAACTACTACGGGTCCCGGGGCGAACCCGCCCCCATGATCCTCGTCGACCGCGCCCACTGGACCGAACGGCTGCCCGCCTGGCCGCTGCTCCAGGCGCTGGCCCGGGGCCGGGCGATGGAGTCCAGGATCGCCCTGGTCGACTCGGTGACCGAGGTCCCGGCGGCCCTCGCCGCAATGAGCTGACCCGGGCAGGCAACTTCTCGCCGCTTTCACACGTCTGGCAGAGGTACGCACTACGTAAAACCTGCCAGACGTGAACGGAGCCCTCGGGTGCTCATAGGCTTGCTGACCGCTATCGCGGCGTCCATCTGCTACGGCACGGGATCCGTCCTGCAAGCCGTGGGCTCACGGCGGGCGGCCCGGATGTCGCCCGCCGCCGCCGGGGTCACCCAGCACGGCGGCCCGAACCTCACCTCCACGGCGAAGGCCGCGATGACCTGGGAGTTCATCGTCGGCACGATCCTGGACTTCGTGGGCTTCGGCCTGGGCGCCCTGGCCGCCCGCCTCCTGCCGCTCTTCCTCTCCCAGACCGTCATCAGCGCCAACCTCGTGATCACGGCCGTGCTGAGCGTGAAGATGCTCGGCATCCGGCTGACCCGCAAGGAATGGACCTCCATCGGGGTCGTCTGCGCGGCGCTGGTCCTGCTGGCGACGGCGGCGGGCCACGAGGGCGGCCACTACGCGCCGGCCGCCACGCACTGGTGGCTGCTGGCGGTGACCGTGCTGATCATCGTGGGCGGCACGGTGGCGGTACGTTTCCTCGGCGCCCGGGCCGCGATCCTGGCGGGCCTGCTGTCGGGTCTGGCGTTCGGCGCGCTGGGCGTCGGGGTCCGGATCCTCAACGGCGTCGAGCCGTTCTCCTTCCCGGCGCTCCTCTCCGACCCGGCCCTCTACGCCATCGTCCTGGCGGGGGTCGGCGGCATGTACCTGCACACCGTGGCGCTCCAGATCGGCTCGGTGAACGGCGCCACCGCCGCCCTGGTGGTCGGTGAAACCGTGCTCCCCGGTGCGATCGGCGTGCTCTGGCTCGGCGACGCGTCCCGCCCCGGCATGGCCTGGCTCGCGGTCCTCGGCTTCGTCCTGGCGGTGACCGGCGCGGTGGCAGTCGCCTGGTACGGCAACCACGAGGGCGCGGATGACGCGGAAACTCCGACCGAACTCACCCCGGCCGGCGTCTGAGGCCCTTTCGGCCGTCCGGCGTCTGAGGCCTCTTCAGCCGTCCGGCGTCTGAGGACCGGGGTCCGGGGCGGAGCCCCAGGGGGTCCGGGCGCAGCCCGGTACCCCTCTCCAGCCCGTCCGGGGCTCGAGGACCGGGGTCCGGGCAGAGCCCGGGGAACGGGTGAAGGGCGGGTAGGGGACTCCGCCCCGCGCAGCGGCCCTCCCTACTCCCCCGGCAGCACGACCACCTCGGCCGGGGCGAAGCCCACCGCGACCCGGTCCCCGACCGCCGGCGCCCCCGCCAGCTCGCACTCCGCCTCGAGCGCCGGCCCCACCTCGGGCCGCAGCAACAGCGCGACATGTGTCCCCCGGAAGGTCCGCGACACCACCTCGCAGCCCAGCCCCGCGGGCGACAGCACGACCCCGGCCGGCCGGATCAGCACCCGGCAGTCCCCCTCGGCGGCCCCCGCCGGAACCGGTACCTTCCCCCACGGCGTCGAGGCGACCTGGCCCGACACCACGGCCGGCACCACGTTCTCGAAGCCCAGGAACCGCGCCACGAACTCCGACGCCGGCCGCTGCCACACCTCCAGCGGGGTGCCCGCCTGCGCGATCCGCCCGTCCCGCATGACGACCACCCGGTCGGCGAGCGCGAACGCCTCGCCCTGGTCGTGCGTGACGGCCAGCACGGTCGTGCCCAGCCGCGAGAACAGCCCCTGCAGCTCCACCACGAGCCGCTCCCGCAGCCCGCGGTCCAGCTGCCCGAGGGGCTCGTCCAGCATCAGCAGCCGCGGCGAAGGCGCCAGCGCCCGCGCCAGCGCGACCCGCTGCTGCTCGCCGCCGGACAGCGAGGCCACCGCCCGGCCCTGCGCGCCGGGGAGCCCGACCAGCTCCAGGAGCTCGGTGACCCGGGCCTCGGAGGACTGCTTCGAAGCGCCCCGCATCCGCAGCCCGAAGGCGACGTTCCCGCCCACGTCCCGGTGCGGGAACAGCTGGTGGTCCTGGAACATGAGGCCCACCCCCCGCCGGTGTACGGGCACCGCGGCCTGGTCGGCGCCGCCCAGGAGCACCCTCCCGCCGGCGACGGGCTGGAGCCCGGCCACCACCCGGAGCAGGGTGGACTTCCCGCTCCCGCTCGGCCCCAGCACGCACACGATCTCGTGCTCGGCGACCGCCAGGTCCACGGCGTCCACGACCGCGCGCTCACCGAAGCGGACCGACACCCCTTCCAGCTGCAGCAGGGTCATCAGAACTCTCCGGAGGTCTTGTCGGGTCGCAGCCGCTCCAGCAGGAGCAGGGACACCGCGCACGTCAGCATCAGGATCGTGCTCAGGGCCATCGCCTGCCCGTAGTTCATCTCCCCGGCCCGCCCCAGCAGCCGCGCCACGGCGACCGGCAGCGTCGGCTGGTCGGGGCGCGCGATGAAGACGGTCGCCCCGAACTCCCCGAGGGACACGGCGAAGGCGAAGCCCGCCGCGATCAGCAGGGCCCGCCGCACCATCGGCAGGTCCACCTCCCGCCAGGCCCGCAGCGGTGAGGCGCCGAGCACGGCGGCGGCCTCCCGCAGCCGTCCGTCCACCGCGCGCAGGACCGGCAGCATGGTCCGTACGACGAAGGGAACGCCCACCAGCGCCTGCGCCAGCGGCACCAGGATCCACGAGGTCCGCAGGTCGAGCGGCGGCTCGTCGAGGGTGATGAGGAAGCCGAAGCCGACGGTCACGGCCGACACCCCCAGCGGAAGCATCAGCAGCGCGTCGAAGCCCCGTACGAAGCGGCCCCCGCGGCGGGTCAGCGCCGCGGCCGCGAGCCCGCCGATGGCCAGCGCGATGGCGGTGGCGGCGAGCGCGTACTGCAGGGAGTTCCAGATCGCCTCCAGCGGCGGCACCAGGAAGGTGCCGCCACCGGCGCCGACTTCCTGGAGCGCCCGGTAGAAGCCGAATCCGTACCCGCCGGGGGCGTCGAAGGAACGTTCGACGAGCACGGCGAGCGGCGCCACGATCAGCAGCGCCACCGTCAGCAGCACCCCGCCGAGCAGGGTGCGCTGGGCCCAGCCGCGCGGCCGGTGCGTGGTCCTCCCCGGGTCGACGAGCCGCAGCGCGGTCTCCCGCCTGCGCACGGTCCAGGCGTGCACGGCGAGGATCCCGCCGATGGCCGCGAACTGCACCATCGTCAGCACGGCGGCCGTCGGCAGGTCCAGGAGCTGCGCGGTCTGCCGGTAGACCTCCACTTCCAGAGTGGAGTACGCGGGCCCGCCCAGGATCTGCACGACGCCGAAGGAGGAGAACGTGAACAGGAACACCATCAGCGAGGCGGCGGCCACCGCCGGCACCAGCGCGGGCAGCGTGACGCGCCGCCAGGCGGCGAACCGCCCGGCGCCCAGCACGCGGGCGGCCTCCTCCTGGCGCGGGTCAAGCTGCGCCCACAGTCCGCCGACCGTGCGGATGATCACAGCGTAGTTGAAGAAGACGTGCGCGAGCAGGATCGCCCACACGGTCGTGTCGAGGCGGATCCCCCACACCTCGTCCAGCAGACCGTTCCGCCCCACGAGCGCCAGGAACGCGGTGCCGACCACGACGCTCGGCAGCACGAACGGCACCGTGACGAGCGCCCGCAGCAGCTGCTTGCCGGGAAACTCGAAGCGCGCGAAGACGTACGCGCCGGGGAGTGCGATCAGGAGCGTGAGCGCCGTGGACGCGAGCGCCTGCCAGGTGGTGAACCAGAGCACGTCGCCGATGTCGGGCCGGGCCAGCACCTCGCCGATCCGGCCGAACTGCCAGCCGGATTCGGTCTTGAGCCCGCGCCCGACGATCGCGGCGACGGGGTACGCGAAGAACAGCCCGAAGAAGACGAGCGGCACGGCCATCAGACCGAGCCTGACGGCCGTGGCCCGCCCGCTCTCCTTCGGGACCTCGCTCACTCGTCCTACTTCACGACGAGGGCGGACCAGGTCTTGACCCACTGGTCGCGGTTCTTGGCGATGGCCTCCGGCGCGACCGCCTCGGGCTTCTCGATGACGACGCCGTGCTTGGTGAACAGCTCCGGCAGCGCGGCGTCCTTGGTCACCGGGTTCACGAACATCTGGAGCGGCATGTCCTCCTGGAACTTCTTGGAGATCAGGAAGTCCAGGAGCGCCTTGCCGCCCTCCTCGTTCTTCGCGCCCTTGAGCAGGCCCGCGAACTCGGTCTGGCGCAAGCACGTGTCCGTCGAGACGCCCGTGGGGGCCTCGGCCGGCTGCGGCTCGCCGTAGAGCACCTCGACCGGCGGGCTGGAGGCGTAGGAGACGACCAGCGGTCGGTCGCCCTTGGCCTTCTTGCCGCCTGCCGAGCCGGAGAAGCGCTCGTTGTAGGCCTGCTCCCAGCCGTCGACGACCTCGACGCCGTTGGCCTTGAGCTTGCTCCAGTAGTCCTTCCAGCCCTCGTCGCCGTACTTGCCGACGGAGGCGAGCAGGAAGCCGAGGCCGGGCGAGGAGGTCGCGGCGTTCTCGGTGACCAGCAGGTTCTTGTACTCGGGCTTGATCAGGTCGTCCAGCGTCTGCGGCGGGGCGAGCTTCTTGTCGGCGAAGTAGGCCTTGTCGTAGTTCACGCAGATGTCGCCGGAGTCGACGGGGGTGACCCGGTGCTCCTTGTCGAGCACGAACTCGGGCTTCACGTCGGCCAGCCCCTTGGCCTCGTACGGCGTGAAGATGCCGTTGTCGAGGGCCCGGGAGAGGAGCGTGTTGTCCACGCCGAAGAAGACATCGCCGCGCGGGGAGCCCTTGGTGAGGATCTCCTGGTTCAGGGCCGCGCCGGCGTCGCCCGACTTCAGGACCTTGACGGTGTAGCCGCTCTGCTGCTCGAAGTCCTTGAGGACCGTGTCGGTCGCGTTGAAGGAGTCGTGCGAGACGAGGGTGACCGTCTTGGACTTCGGGGCGTCGCTCGCGCCGGCGGACTTGTCCTTGGCGTCGCCGCCGCAGGCGCTGAGCGTGGTGACGCCGAGCGCGGCCACGAGCGCGACGCCCGCCATCTTCTTGGTGGTGCTCACTGGTGAATTCCTCCTGGGATGTCCAGGAGAAGACGCGGCCCTGCCCGGCGCTCTGTGGAGCGGACGCCGGGCAGGGCGCAACAGCTTGAGTGATGACCGAACTTCCTACCCCGAATGACCGGGGCGAGGTTCAGAGGGTCTGCGGTGACGGATACCGCACTCTCAGCGCTGTGGCGCTCCCCTGTCGGAATATGAAATTGGTTTCGGCCACAGGGTACCCCGCGGCCGAAAGCAAACCTCAGCGGGCCGAAATCAGCGCTCCGAGGCGGCGAGCTGGCCGCACGCGCCGTCGATCTCCTGGCCACGGGTGTCGCGTACGGTCACCGGCACCCCGTGACGGGCGATGGCCTCGACGAAGGCCTTCTCGTCCTCGGGCCGCGAGGCGGTCCACTTCGAGCCCGGCGTCGGGTTCAGCGGGATCAGGTTGACGTGCACGCGCTTGCCCTTGAGCAGCTTGCCGAGGAGGTCGCCGCGCCAGGCCTGGTCGTTGATGTCGCGGATCAGGGCGTACTCGATGGAGATCCGGCGGCCGGACTTCTCCGCGTACTCCCAGGCCGCGCCGAGCACCTCGCGGACGTTCCAGCGGGTGTTCACGGGGACCAGGGTGTCGCGCAGCTCGTCGTCCGGGGCGTGCAGGGAGACGGCGAGGCGGCACTTGAAGCCCTCGTCGGCGAAGCGCAGCATCGCCGGGACCAGGCCCACGGTGGAGACGGTGATCCCGCGCTGGGACAGGCCCAGGCCGTCGGGCTCCGGGTCGGTGAGGCGGCGGATGGCGCCGACGACGCGGTTGTAGTTGGCGAGCGGCTCGCCCATGCCCATGAAGACGATGTTCGACAGCCGGGCGGGCCCGCCGGGGACCTCGCCGTCGCGCAGGGCGCGCATGCCGTCGACGATCTGGTGGACGATCTCCGCCGTCGACAGGTTGCGGTCGAGGCCGGCCTGGCCGGTGGCGCAGAACGGGCAGTTCATGCCGCAGCCGGCCTGCGAGGAGATGCACATGGTGACCCGGTCGGGGTAGCGCATCAGCACGGACTCTACGAGCGTGCCGTCGTGCAGCTTCCACAGGGTCTTGCGGGTGGTGTCGTCATCGCAGGAGATGTGGCGGATGACGTTCATGAGGTCCGGCAGAAGCTCCTGCTGGAGCTTCTCGCGGGAGGCGGCCGGGATGTCGGTCCACTCGGCCGGGTCGTGCGCGTACCGGGCGAAGTAGTGCTGCGAGAGCTGCTTGGCCCGGAACGGCTTCTCACCGATCGCGGCGACCGCCTCCCGGCGCTCCTCGGGGGTGAGGTCGGCGAGGTGCCGGGGCGGCTTCTTCGCTCCACGAGGGGCGACGAAAGTGAGCTCTCCCGGGACTGGGCGGGCCATGGCAGGTACTCCTTGTAAGACGAAAGGCGCGCCGCAGAAGCAGCGCGCCTTCCAAGAGTAACCGCCCCGCCTGTGCGGGCGCCTTTTCGCAGGTCAGCCGGTGCCGACGAACAGGGCGAGCAGCAGCCAGACCACCGGTGCCGTGGGAAGCAGGGAGTCCAGCCGGTCCATGATGCCGCCGTGCCCCGGCAGCAGGGTGCCCATGTCCTTGATCCCGAGATCCCGCTTGATCATGGACTCCCCGAGGTCACCGAGGGTGGCGCTGACCGCGACGGCGAGGCCGAGCACCAGGCCCTGCCACCAGACGCCCCCGTCGATCAGGAACTCCATGCACAGCGCGCCGGCCCCCATCGCGAAGGCCACCGCTCCGAAGAGCCCCTCGCGGGTCTTTCCGGGGCTGATGCGCGGAGCGAGCTTGTTCTTGCCGAACCGCCACCCCACCGCGTAGGCCCCGGTGTCGCTGACCACCGTCAGGACCAGGAAGGTGACGACCCGCTGCGGCCCGTCGTCGGCGGTGAGCAGCATCGCGACGAACGTGGCCAGGAAGGGCACGTAGAACGCCGCGAAGACTCCGGCGGTGACGTCCTTGAGGTAGTCCTCGGGCGGCTCGGTCATCCGCCAGACCAGGACCGCGAGGGCGGTCAGCGCCATCGCCACCCAGGCGCCCTCGGCCCCGCGGACGTATCCGGCGATGACCATCGCCGCACCGCCGATCGCGAGCGGGACCAGCGGGGCCTTGATGCCCTTCTTCTCCTGGAGCCGGGAGGTGAGCTCCCACAGGCCGACGACGACCGCCACGACGACGACGCCGACGAAGACCGCCTTGACGATGAACAGCGAGGCGAAGATCACCGCGCCGAGACCCAGTCCGACCCCTATGGCAGCACGCAGGTCCCGCCCGGCGCGCTTCTTCTGCGGCGGTGGCGGGCCGTCCTGCGGTGCCGGCGAAGGCGGGGTCGGCGGGGGGCTGGGCATGGGCTCCTGCGGCGGCGTATCGGCGCGGAAGAGGGAGCCGCCGTCAGCGGCGGCCCCCCGATCGCGTGCTTCCCGGTCGTCGAAGTCACGGCCGGCGGCATCGGGCACGATGGGCATGGGCCGAGTGTGCGGGCCCACCAGCGCATCGTAGGCGGGACCCGCCGGAACCGGCTCCGGCTGCCAGGAAGTGTCGTTCATCAGACTTCGAGGAGCTCGGCTTCCTTGTGCTTGAGCAGCTCGTCCACCTGCGCGACGTACTTCGCGGTGGTGTCGTCGAGCTCCTTCTCGGCGCGGCGCACCTCGTCCTCGCCGGCTTCCTTGTCCTTGACGAGCTTGTCGAGGGCGTCCTTCGCCTTGCGGCGAACGGCGCGGATCGAGACCTTGGAGTCCTCGGCCTTGGTGCGCGCGACCTTGATGTACTCCTTGCGGCGGTCCTGCGTCAGCTCGGGGAAGGTCACCCGGATGATGCTGCCGTCGTTGCTGGGGTTGACGCCCAGGTCGGAGTCGCGGATGGCCGTCTCGATGTTGCGCAGGGCGCTCTTGTCGAACGGGGTCACGATCGCCATGCGCGGCTCGGGGACCGAGAAGGAGGCGAGCTGGTTGATGGGCGTGATGGCGCCGTAGTACTCCGCCACGATCTTGTTGAACATCGCCGGGTGCGCACGACCGGTGCGAATCGCGGCGAAGTCTTCCTTGGCGACGACGACGGCCTTTTCCATCTTCTCCTCGGCCTCGAGGAGGATCTCTTCGGTCACCACGTGCTCCTGCATGTCAGAAATGGATGGTTCAGGCGGACGGGGGCCTGCTCAGGCCCGGGTGCCCTGGTCGCTCACGAGCGTGCCGATCTTCTCACCCTTGACGGCTCGCGCGATATTGCCCTCGGCGAGCAGCTCGAAGACGAGGATCGGCAGCTTGTTGTCGCGGCACAGCGTGATGGCGGTGGCGTCGGCGACCTTGAGGTCGCGGGACAGCACCTCGCTGTACTCCAGCGCGTCGAACTTCACCGCGTCCGGGTTCTTCTTCGGGTCGGAGTCGTAGACCCCGTCGACGCCGTTCTTGCCCATGAGCAGGGCTTCCGCGTCGATCTCCAGGGCGCGCTGGGCAGCCGTGGTGTCGGTGGAGAAGTAAGGCATGCCCATGCCGGCACCGAAGATGACCACACGGCCCTTCTCCAGGTGCCGCACGGCGCGCAGCGGGATGTACGGCTCGGCGACCTGGCCCATGGTGATGGCCGTCTGGACGCGGGAGTCGATGCCTTCCTTCTCCAGGAAGTCCTGGAGGGCGAGGCAGTTCATGACCGTGCCGAGCATGCCCATGTAGTCGGACCGGGCCCGGTCCATGCCGCGCTGCTGGAGCTCGGCGCCGCGGAAGAAGTTGCCACCGCCGATCACGATCGCGATCTCCGCGCCGTCGCGGACGACCGCGGCGATCTCGCGGGCGATGGCGTGGACCACGTCGGGGTCGACGCCGAGTCCTCCGCCACCGGAGAAGGCCTCGCCCGACAGCTTCAGCATGAAGCGGCGGCCCTTCTTGTCCTGGTCGCTCTTGTCGTCGGAAGCGGTGTGGGTGTCCACGCCCTGATTCATGGAGATCTCCTCGTGCACATACGAAGAAGGCCATTGCCGGTGGGTCCTCGCGGTTCCCTCTACGGCAATGGCCTCCTCGTCAGATCTGCGGTCGCCCTGCGCGAACGCGGGCGACTGCTTCAGACCCTACCGGGGTCCGGTGTCCGTCGCGTACGGACGGACTCAGATGCCGACCTTGATGCGCGAGAAGCGCACCAGGGTGACACCGGCCTCGTCCAGAACCTTCTGGACGGACTTCTTGGCGTCCAGGGCGTAGGCCTGGCCAAGCAGCGTGTTGTCGCGGAAGAAGCCGTTGACACGACCCTCGACGATCTTCGGCAGCGCGGCCTCCGGCTTGCCCTCGGCGCGGGTGACCTCTTCGGCCACGCGGCGCTCGGACTCGACGACCTCGGCCGGAACGTCCTCGGCGGAGAGCCACTTCGGCGCGAACGCGGCGATGTGCTGCGCGACGCCGCGGGCGACCTCGGCGTTCTCCTTGTCGAGCTCGACCAGGACGCCGATCTGGAACGGCAGGTCGGGCATCGTGCGGTGCATGTACGCCGAGACGTAGCCGCCGGTGAACTGCGCGAAGCGGTCCAGGACGATCTTCTCGCCGAGGTTGGCATTGGCCTCGTCGACGAACGCCTGCACGGTCTTGCCGGGGGCGATCTCGGACGCGAGCAGCGCCTCGATGTCGGCCGGCGAGGTCGCGGCGATGTGGTTGGCCAGCTCGTTGGTGACTGCCAGGAACTTGTCGCCCTTGGCGACGAAGTCCGTCTCGCACTTCAGCTCGACGAGGACACCGGAGGTGTTGTCGTCGGAGATGACGGAGACGACGGCACCGTTCTCGGCAGAACGGCCTTCGCGCTTGGCGACGCCCTTCTGACCCTTGATACGGAGTGCCTCGACGGCCTTGTCGACGTCACCGTCGGCCTCGACCAGCGCGTTCTTGCAGTCCAGCATGCCGACGCCGGTGAGCTCGCGGAGCTTCTTGACGTCAGCGGCGGTGTAGTTCGCCATGAGTCTGTGATTCTCTCTCGAAGTCGTAGATCTACGGGTGAACGGCGGAGGAGCGCGCTTGTGGCGCGGCTCCCCCGCCGTCATCGTCCGTGCTGTGAGTGCCCGGCGTATGAACGCCGGGCGCTCTCAGTGGGTCAGGCCTGCTCGGCGTCGGCGGCCGGAGCCTCGACGACGGCCTCGGCGACAACCTCGGCCTCGGCGGCCGGAGCAGCCTCGGCCTCGACGGCGGGGGTCTCGACAGCGGCCTCGGCCGGAGCGGCCTCAGCGTCGTCGGCCTTCTTCTCGCCCTCGAGCAGGTCGCGCTCCCACTCGGCGAGCGGCTCGGCGGCGGCCTTCTCGCCCGGCTTCGAGTCGCCAGTGGCGGCACCGGAACGGGCGATGAGGCCCTCGGCGACGGCGTCGGCGATCACGCGGGTGAGCAGGGTGACGGAGCGGATCGCGTCGTCGTTGCCCGGGATCTTGTAGTCGACCTCGTCGGGGTCGCAGTTGGTGTCGAGGATCGCGACGACCGGGATGTGGAGCTTGCGCGCCTCACCGACGGCGATGTGCTCCTTCTTGGTGTCGACGATCCAGACGGCGCTGGGGACCTTCGACATCTCGCGGATACCACCGAGGGTCTTCTCCAGCTTGATCTTCTCGCGAGAGAGGACCAGGAGCTCCTTCTTGGTGAGACCCGAGGCGGCGACGTCCTCGAAGTCGATCGCCTCAAGCTCCTTCAGACGCTGAAGGCGCTTGTAGACGGTGGAGAAGTTGGTGAGCATGCCACCCAGCCACCGCTGGTTGACGTAGGGCATACCAACGCGCGTCGCCTGCTCGGCGATGGCCTCCTGGGCCTGCTTCTTGGTACCGACGAACATGATGGAACCGCCGTGGGCGACGGTCTCCTTCACGAACTCGTAGGCGCGGTCGATGTACGACAGCGACTGCAGCAGGTCGATGATGTAGATGCCGTTGCGCTCCGTGAAGATGAAGCGCTTCATCTTCGGGTTCCAGCGGCGGGTCTGGTGACCGAAGTGGACGCCGCTTTCCAGCAGCTCCCGCATCGTTACGACGGCCATGGCCATCTCCTTGTTTTCTCGGTTTGGTTCCTGACGCCCCTGTCGCGCCCTGCCCCCGTGAAAGGGGACCGAGAGACGCTGTCACCTGGCCCTGAGGGGCCGGTGCTGGGGCGTGCGAAGTCGACCCGGTGACCCGGATCGCCACAAGAAGTGTACGGGACCCGGTGGTATGCCGGATGACGAGGTTGTCCACAGTGTCCCGACCGTCCACAGGCCGGGGCGGGACGGGCCCCGGGGCCAGGACCCTGACCCCATGACGAAGCCGCTGCTCACCCTGGTCCTCGCCGTGACCCTGTCCCTGGGCCTCACCATGCGCGCCCCCGCGGCCGTGCCGGCGCCGTCGCGCGCTCCTGGCGCCGCGGGGGCACCGGGCGGACGCCCGCTGCCCGCTCCGCTGACGGTGGTCCGCTGGTGGGATCCGCCCCCGACCCCGTACGCGGCGGGCCACCGCGGGGTGGACCTGGCGGCGCCGGCGGTGAGGATCGCACGG
>NZ_JBEXPT010000042.1:0-49441 GCF_040612195.1 Streptomyces sp. NPDC006450
CGCGCACCCCCGGCGCACGCCGCCCGGCCCCCTGGGCGGGGGTCGGACGGCCGTTTCGGGGACGGGAAGGCAGGGCGGGGCGGGGGCGCGGGCGCGGGCGCCGGGATCCGGGCCTCAGGCGCCCGGGGTACCCGCCAGCGGCATCGAGGCGGCGACCAGCTTGCCGTTGCGGGCGGCCTTGTCCAGGGCGTCGCGCAGCAGGTCCTCGCGGGGCTGCTGACCGATGGTGCCGACGGGGGCGGCGTACACCAGGACGCGCTGCGTCTTGTTGACGGCGGCCCGCCAGCCGTCGGTGACCGACAGCGGCCGGTGCGCCTGCCACCAGGCGATCTGACCGGGCTGGAGGACCGAGTGCAGCTGGCCCGCGGCGAGCAGGATCGACCAGCCGGTCAGGGCCTGCGGGACCTCCTCGGTGTCGGTCATGGGGATGAAGCCCTGCTCGATCAGGAGCGGGAGGAAGTCGTCGCCGGGACCGGTGGTGCCGGGGCGCGCGATGGGCGCGGTCGGCTCCACCACGAGGGCGGGGTGCAGCTCCCCGTTGATCAGGATCAGGCCGCTGGTGATGCCGAGGACGGCCTGGCCGCCGGGCACGGACTGCGGTACGTCGCCGGCGGGGGCGGCGGCCGGGGCGGGGCTGTCGCCCGTGATGGAGCGGACGGCGCCCTGGAGGTCCGCCTCGGGGACGGAGACGACCTGCGAGGGGATGCAGCCGGCGTGCGCGAAGGCCAGGACGGCCGTCTCGTCGCCGACGAACAGCACGGTGCTGGTCTGCTCGCGCTCGGAGTCGCCGGGGGTGCGGCAGGAAGTGCAGTCGTAGCTGCCCGGGGATCCGTCACCTGCGAGCAGCCGCTCGGCCTCCTCGTCGCCGATCTCGGCACGTACCTCATCACTGACTTCGAGCATGCGCGGCACGGGGTGGCTCCTCGGGACTAGGCGTGCGGGGCCGGGGGTTCCGGCTCGCCGGGCTCAACGGGGGAGTGGTGGCCGGGGTCACGCCGTTTGAGGGAACGGAATCGAACCGGACCCCCGAAGGAGTGAACGGTCCGACCGGGTCGTTGTTTTCGTGCCAACTCTTTTTTGGTTGTGCGCAGTTGATGGCCGGTGCTGGTCGGTTGCGCGGTGGGCCGAGCGGGTGGGGGCGCGCGGGGCGCGGTGTGGCGAGCGCGGGGGGTGGTACGGGGCTGCGTAGCGTGACGCGATGCGCAACTTCGGGGTTCCCGGTGGGGTGGGCGCGACGGCGCTGGCGGCGCTGCTGCTCTTTGGTCCCGCGTCGTCGTCTGCGGCGGTGGCGGCGCCGCCACCGCCCAGGCCGGGGGCGGCCGGCCGGGCGGTGGACTGCGGTCCCGGCGGCCAGTGGCCCTGGGACTGCGTGGCCGACTGCGAGAGCGGGGGCCGCTGGGCGGTGAACACGGGGAACGGCTTCTACGGCGGACTGCAGTTCTGGCAGCCGACGTGGGAGGAGCACGGGGGGCTGGCCTTCGCACCGAGGGCGGACCTGGCCACACGGGAGCAGCAGATCCGGGTCGGGGAGGAACTGCTGGCGAGCCAGGGCTGGGAGGCGTGGCCCGTGTGCGCGAACCGGTACGGGCTGGCGGGCCGGATGCACGTGGTGCGGAAGGGGGACACGCTGGTGGCGATCGCGCGCAGACACCGGGTGCGGGGTGGCTGGCAGGCGCTCTACGCGGCGAACCGGACGGTGATCGGCCCGCGTCCGCACGTGCTGCGGATCGGCACGATGCTGGCGCTCCCGGCCGTGCGGGCCGAGGCGCCGGTGCCCGCGGTGTCTCCGGCCCCGGCGGGCCCGGCATCCCCGGCAGCCCCGGCCACGCCGGTGCCGGGTGGGGCGCCCGCCGTGGCTCCGGCCGCGCCCGCCGCACCGCCTCCGGGCCCGTCGGCGCCGCCTTCCGGGGTGGCGCCGTCCGCGAGTCCCGCCCCGGTGGGTGGATCGAGGGTGTGAGCCCGGTGGGCGGGTGCGGTGCGTGCGGCCCTGCGGGGCGGAGTCCCCTACTCGCCCTTCGCACGTTCCCCGGGGCTGCGCCCCGGACCCGTTGTCGCGTGCGGCGCCGTTGCCGGGGGCCGGCCCCCGGATTCCCGCTCCTCACACGCCGGAGGGGCCGGATCCCGGCGGGGCCGGAGTTTCCCGGCTGGGCTGGAGTTTCCCGGCGGGGCCGGAGCGGGACCCCGCGTGCCGTGGGTCAGGCCGGGTGGCCGAGTGCCGGGTCGTGGTCGGGGGAGGGCTGGGCCGGGATGCGGGCTCCGGCCGGGGCTGGGATCGCCTCGGGGCCCGGCTGGGCGGGCAGGCGGACCTGGGCGGGCTCGGAGTCCGCGCACTCCATCGTGCGGGGGAGCCTCAGCGCCATCGCCGCTCCCGCCAGGAGCAGCGCCGCGCTCACCAGCAGCGTGACGTGCAGCCCGTGCACGAAGGAGTGCCGGGCCGCCGAGAACAGTGACTCGCCCGCGGGTCCGCCGAGCCGCGCCGCGATCTGGTAGGCCTCGCCCAGCGAGTGCGAGGCGCCGGCGGAGTCGGCCGCCGACACCCCCGGAACCGCCGCCAGGCCCGGCGCGTAGGCCGCGTTCATCACGCTGCCCAGCAGGGCGATGCCCATGCCCGCACCGAGCTGGTAGGAGGTCTCCCCGATCGAGGCGGCGCCGCCGGCCGTGGCGGCCGGAGCCTCGCTCAGCATGGACTCGTAGGCCGCGAACAGCGTGGTCTGGAGTCCGAAGCCGAGCAGGACGAAGCCCACGGTCAGCAGGACCGGCCGGTCGTGCTGGCCCATGAACGTCAGCAGGAGCACCGCGCCGGCCGTCAGGACGAAGCCCAGCGAGACCATCCTGCGCGGCCCGGTCCGGGCCAGCGTGTAGGAGCCGGTCGCACCCGCCGCCATCGCGGCGAAGGTGAGCGGCAGCAGGCGCAGCCCGGTCTCCAGCGGGCTCAGGTGCAGCACGAGCTGGAGGTACTGGACCGCGATCAGTTCCAGTCCGACGAGCGCCAGCATGGCCAGCACGATGCAGCCCACGGAGGTGGTGAAGGCCGGCCGCGAGAACATCCGCATGTCGATCAGCGGGTGCGCCCGCCGCTTCTGCCGGCGTACGAAGAGCACCAGCAGCCCCGCCCCGATCAGCAGCGGGACCAGGGCCTGCGGGTCGGTGAGCTGGCGTTCCGCGCCGAGCCGCTTGACCCCGAGCACCGCGCCGAGCACGCCGCCGGCCGCCATGAGCGCGCCGAGCACGTCCCAGGGACCGTCGGACGTGCCCTTGGACTCGGGCAGCAGCCACCGTCCCAGCGGCAGGATCATGATCATGAGCGGGATGTTGATCAGGAAGACCGAGCCCCACCAGAAGTGCTGGACCAGGAAACCGCCGAGCACCGGACCGCTGGCCGCGCCGATGGCGGCGACGGCGGTCCAGATTCCGATGGCGAGGGCCCGCTCGCGCCGGTCGGGGAAGACCTGGCGCAGGATCGACAGGGTGGCAGGCATGATCATCGCGCCGCCGACGCCCAGCAGGGCGCGGGCGGCGATCAGGACCTGGGCGCTGTCGGCGAGGGCGGCCAGGGCCGAGGCCGCGCCGAAGAGTCCGTAGCCGAGGAGCAGGACGCGGCGGCGGCCCACGCGGTCACCGAGGGTGCCGAAGAGGATGAGGAGGGCGGCGCACACGAGGGGGTAGGCGTCGACGATCCACAGCAGCTCCATCGGGCCGGGCCGCAGGTCTTCGGTGACGGAGGGAACGGCGACGTGCAGGATCGTCGCGTCGAGCGCGACGAGCACCAGGCTCACGCAGAGGACCGCCAGTACGGCCCAGCGGTTGGCCCCGCCGGAGGCCGCGCCGAGTAGCCGCAGTCGCTGCCAGGGGGAAGGGTTCCTGTCGCCGGTCACGTTCGTCCCCGACATGCATGTACCTCCCAGGTGATCCCTCGCACTCGGCGGACCAGCGTCTTTCGGGGCCACGGGTGGGGAGGGTGGCGTCCTACGGGGTCCGGCGTCGACATGCGAGTGAAGAGTCAGCGTACGCGAGTTCGGCTGTCCGACACGTGGTCAAGCTCTCATCCCGCCGCCGGCTGCGCTGTGGTGTGCGCCACTCGTTCCCCCTCGGCCCTTCCCGTCCGGGCAGGGCCGCCCCGGACCTCGATAATCATGCCCGTGAAGGATCTTGGATTTCGACGGGCCGCGCCCGCCCTGGCCGTGTTCGTGGCGGTGCGGCTGCTCGGGCTGACGGTGCTCGCGGTGTGGGGGGCGGTGGCCGGCAGCAGTGCGCACACCCTGCTCTCGGCCCGCTGGGACTCCCTCTGGTACGCCCGGATCGCCGCCGAGGGGTACGGGTACCAGGTGGCGCTCCCGAACGGCGACGTCCATTCCAACCTGGCCTTCTTCCCGCTGCTGCCCTGGCTGGAGCGGCTGGTCTCGGCCGTCACCGGGCTCGGCTACGGATCCGCGGGCCTGGTGGTGTCGGCGCTCGCCGGGCTCGCCGCGGCCTGGGGGATCTTCGCGGTCGCTGACCGCGTCCACGGCCGGCGGGCCGGGGTGTTCGCCGTCGGGGTCTGGGCCGCGCTGCCCGTCGGGATCGTCCAGTCGATGGCGTACAGCGAGTCGCTGTTCACCGCGCTGGCCGCCTGGAGCCTGTACGGGCTCCTGCGCGGGCACTGGCTCACCGCGGGCCTGCTCGCGGCCGGGGCGGGGCTGACCCGCCCGGTCGGAGCCGCCGTGGTCGCGGCGGTGTGGGTGGCCGCGGCCCTGGCCCTGCGCGGCGGGGAGCGTTCCTGGCGGCCGGTGGCGGGGGCGCTGCTGGCGCCGCTCGGCGCGGCGGGGTACGTGCTGTGGGTGGGCGCGCGCACCGGCGGCCTGACCGGGTACCTGGAGGTGCAGGGCGGCTGGGGCAACGGGTTCGACGGCGGCTGGGCGTTCGCCCGGTTCATCGGGGACCGGCTGGCCTCCGCGGCCTTCGCCGCCGGGATCGGACTGATCGCCGGGGTCGCGCTGGTGCTGTGGCTGTACGCGCTCTGCGTGCGGCGGCGCCAGCCGCCGCCGCTGCTGGTGTACGCCGGGATCGTGGTGGCCCTGGCCCTGTGCGCCTCCGGGTACTTCGGCTCCAAGCCCCGCCTGCTGCTGCCCGCCTTCCCGCTGGTGTTCCCGCCGGCGGTGGCGCTGGCCCGGTGGCGGACGGGCCGGGCGGCCGCGGTGCTGGGCGCGGTGGCCGTCGCCTCGGCCGCGTACGGGGCCTTCTGGCTGAACGGCTCGGGGCCGCCGTAGGCCCCGGCGGGAGGGAGCCCGGCGGCCCCGAGATCACGGAATGGATCGTTCCGCTCCATATTTGGGCAAAGCAATTGAGCGGGACCGATAAATGCAAGATAAGTGTGCGAGGAAAATGAGTGGAGGGTGAGACCTCCACGGGTCCAACCAAAGGCTAAATGCCGGGAATTAACTCCCGCGTGAGACCAACTCCACATCACATGGTCATCACAAAGCGTGTGGTTCGACCGGGCCGCCCATCGGCGCGCGGTAACGTCGATTGAGTGCGTACCGACCAAATCCTGCCCAGACTGGAGCGGGTGTTCGCCCGGCTGGACCGGGAACCAGAGCGACCGGCTCATCTGCAAACACCGCGGATGAGCCGGCACCGCGTCGTGCTCCTCGGCGCGAACCTCGCCTTCTACCTGGCAATCGTCGTCGCGGTCCTGACCACTTCCTGGCTCGTCCGCCTCGACTGGCAGATCATGTTCTTCCGGCCGTACGAGCAGTGGCCACAGCTCCACGCCTTCCTCGACTACCTCGTCGTCCTGGGTCAGCGCGGCCCCACCGCGGTCATGGTCGCCGCCTGGCTCGGCTGGCGGTCCTGGCGGCAGCACACCCTCCGCCCGCTGATCACCCTCGGTGTGGCGCTGCTGCTGCTCAACATCACCGTGGGCGCGGTCAAGCTGGGCCTGGGCCGGCTCGGTCCGCACTACGCCACCGAGATCGGGTCCGCCGAGCTCTTCGCCGGCGGCGATATATTTCCTTCCGGCCACACCGCCAACGCCGTGGTGACCTGGGGAATCCTGGCCTACCTGGCGTCCACGGTGGTCACCCGCCGGGTGCTCTCCCTGGTGTCCGCCGTGGTCTCCCTGAGCGTCGGCGCCACGACCGTCTACCTGGGCACCCACTGGGTCAGCGACGTCCTGCTCGGCTGGCTCGCCGGCCTGCTCGTGATGCTGGCGCTGCCGTGGTTCGAGCCGCTCATCGCCCTGGTCGAGGCCTACGTCTTCGACGTGCGCGCACGGCTGCGCAGCCTCGTGGAGGCCGGGCAGGTGCCCGAGGCCCTCACCGGGCTGCTCGTCCCGCTGCTCTCGGCCGGAGGCAAGTGGCAGCTCCAGCGGGCCGCAGCCGAGCCGGCCGAGCGGCCGTCGGCGCAGCCTGCGCCGCCCGTGGTCGTCCTGCGGCAGCCCGAGCAGGCCGAGCCCGCGCAGGTCCCGGTCCCGGCGTCGGCTTCCGCTTCCGCCTCCGGTTCCGCCCAGGCCGCGGGGCACCAGCCGGCCGCCCGGCCCGCCGCGCACCTCTCCGGCCGCCCGCACCTGATCCGTTCCGAGCGGACCCCGCTCACCCCGGCCGGCAGCCGCCGCCCGGCCCACGCCGACCGCGCCCCGGTGCGCGGCGCGGCGCCCCGCCCGGCCGCGGGCGGCTGAGCCGGACGGTAAGCACCCTGCCGCGCATCCATGGCGGGGGGGGGGGGGGCGGCCGGGGGCGCGGGGGCGGGGGCGGGCAAGGCCGCGTTCCGCGGGATGTGGGTCGCCTCCGTGCAGAACGTGGACTGGCCGTCGCGGAGCGGGCTTTCCGCACGGGAGCAGCGCGCCGAACTGCTGGCCCTCCTCGACACCGCCGTCGCCCGCCGCCTCAACGCGGTGATCCTCCAGGTCCGGCCGACCGCCGACGCGATGTGGCCCTCGGCGCGCGAGCCCTGGTCGCAGTGGCTGAGCGGCGAGCAGGGGGTCGACCCGGGCTGGGACCCGCTCGGCACGGCCGTCGCCGAAGCGCACGCCCGGGGGCTGGAACTGCACGCCTGGTTCAACCCGTACCGGGTGGCCAACCACACCGACCGGAGCCTGCTCGTCCCCGGGCACCCGGCCCGCCGCAACCCGGGCTGGACCGTGCCCTACGGCGGCAAGCTGTACTACAACCCCGGGCTACCGGAGGTCCGCCGCTTCGTGCAGGACGCCATGCTCGACGCCGTCGCCCGCTACCCCCTCGACGGGGTGCACTGGGACGACTACTTCTACCCGTACCCCGTCGAGGGCCGCGATTTCGACGACGACTCCGCCTACGAGCAGTACGGCCGGGCCTTCGCGACCCGCGCCGACTGGCGCCGCCACAACACCGACACCCTGGTCCGCGAGATGTCCGAGCGGCTGCGGGCGCTGCGCCCCGCGACGCGCTTCGGCATCAGCCCCTTCGCCGTCTGGCGCAACTCCGACCGCGACCCGCTCGGTTCGCCGACGCAGGCGGGCGTCGCCACGTACGACGACCTGTACGCCGACACCCGCACGTGGGTGCGCGAGGGCTGGATCGACTACATCGTGCCGCAGGCGTACTGGCAGCTCGGGCACCCGGCCGCCGACTACGCCGCCATCGTCCCCTGGTGGGCGCGGACCGTCGCCGGCACCCGCGTCCAGCTCTACGTGGGGGAGGCGCTGTACCGCTGCGACGCGCAGAGCTCCACCGCGGCCTGGCGCGATCCGCGCGAGCTGTCCCGGCACCTGCGGTTCGCCGCCGGATACCCGGAGGTCCGCGGCCATGCCTACTTCTCCGCGAAGCAGGTGGTCGCGGACCCCAACGGGGCGTTGGCCCACGTGGTCGCCGATCACTATCCGACGCCGGTGGCGGTGCCGCCGCGCTGATCCGGTGCGCTGCGGCGGACCCTCTCCGGTGCTCCGGCCGCCGTCCTCAGCGGTCGTGCTCGGCCGGGTGCTTCACGACGCAGTCGGGGCCGGGGGACATGACGGCCTCGTGTCCGTCCGTGAAGCGGACGCGGTAGGGAGGGGTTCCGTTCTCTCCCAGGACCTGGGTGATCTCACCGACCTTGTCGTGCTGGCCCACGATCCTGCCGTGCTGAACCAGCTGGTCGCCCTCGGTCGCGCGCATGCTGACCTCCTCGGTGGCGGTCCGATCCGGTGCTAGCAGTTTAGGTCGTTTGGCCCCTTTTTGACCCATCGGGCCGCTGGGTCACGGCGATGCAGACGAGCACCGCGCAGGCGGCGACCGGGGCGGCCGGGGACAGCCGCTCGCCGAGCAGCAGCACCGACCACAGCAGGGTCAGCAGCGGCTGCGCGAGCTGGAGCTGGCTGGCGCGGGCGGCGCCGATCTCGGCCATGCCGCGGTACCAGACGTACAGGCCGAGGAAGGAGGATCCGACCGCCACCCAGACGAGCCCGGCCACCCCGCGGCCGGTCGGATCGGCCGGTTCGTACGCGAGCCCGAGCGCGGAGCCGGCCACGCCGATGGGCAGGCACAGCACCAGCGCCCAGGCGATCACCTGCCAGCCGGGCAGCAGCCGGGCCAGGCGCCCGCCCTCGGTGTACCCGGCCGCGCACACCAGCAGCGCGGCGAACAGGAAGGCGTCGCCGGCCGAGAGGGCGCCGCCGCTCTGGGCCACGGTGAAGCCGAGGACGACGGCCGCGCCGGCCACGGCCGCGGCCCAGAACCGCCGCGAGGGCCGGGCTCCGGTGCGCAGCGAGGAGACGACCGCGGTGGTGAGCGGCAGCAGGCCGACCACCACGGCGGCGTGCGAGGTGGTGGAGGTCTGCAGGGCGAGGGTGGTGAGCAGGGGGAAGCCGACGACCACACCGCCGGCGACGACCGCCAGCCCCGCCCAGTGGGCGCGGGCGGGCACCGGGACGCGCAGGGCCAGCAGGAAGGCGCCGGCCGTCAGGCCCGCGAGCAGACAGCGCAGGCCGAAGAGGGACCACGGGCCGAAGCTCTCCAGGCCCCAGGCGGTGCCGGGGAAGGTCAGCGAGAAGGTGACGACTCCGGCCGCCGCGAGCGTGGTGCCTCCGGGGGCGGGTCGGGGCCGACGCGCTGTGGCGCCTCCAACTGCTATCGCGTTGGGGAGAGTAGCGCTATTCTGTGCTGTCATGTATGAGCGTAGCAGTGTGGCGGAACTGGCGGAATCCCTTCGAGTCGAGCTGGACCGCTACTCGGTGGGTGGAAAGCTCCCGTCGAGCCGGGCCCTGGTCGAGCAGTACCGCGTCAGTCCCGTCACCGTCTCCCGGGCCCTCGCCCAGCTCGCCGCCGAAGGCCTGGTCGTCACCCGCCCCGGAGCCGGGGTCTACCGCGCGCAGCCCCGTACGCACACCCAGGAGCTCGGCGACACCTCCTGGCAGGCCGTCGCCCTGAGCGCCGAGGACTCCGGTGAGGTGGTGCCGCGCTCCGTGGACGCCTCCGGAGTGCTGGTCACCCTGGCCGCCCCGCCGGCCGGGGTCATCGAACTGCACAGCGGCTACCTGCATTCCGCGCTCCAGCCCGAGCGGGCCATGGCGGCGGCCCTCGCCCGGGCCGGCCGGCGGCCCGGAGTGTGGGGACGGCCGCCCGTGGAGGGCCTGGCGGAACTGCGGGACTGGTTCGCCCGCGAGATCGGCGGGGCCGTCGCGGCCGGGGACGTACTGGTGACCGCGGGCGGCCAGAGCGCGCTGGCCACCGCGCTGCGGGCGCTCGCCCCGCCGGGTGCGCCGATCCTCGTCGAATCCCCGACCTACCCGGGGCTGCTGGCCCTCGCGCGGGCCGCCGGCTGCCGGCCGGTGCCCGTCCCGGTGGACGCGGACGGGGTCCGGCCGGAGCTCCTGGCCGCCGCCTTCGAAGCGACCGGGGCGCGGGTGTTCGTATGCCAGCCGCTGTTCCAGAACCCGACCGGGGCCGTGCTGTCCGGCGAGCGGCGGGGCGCAGTGCTGCGGATCGCGCGCGCCGCCGGGGCCTTCGTACTGGAGGACGACTACGCACGCTCCCTGGCCCACGAGGACTCGGGCCCGCTGCCCGCGCCGCTCGCCGCCGAGGACCCGGACGGGGTCGTCGTCCACGTGCGGTCGCTGACCAAGGTCACCTCGCCCAGCCTGCGGGTGGGCGCGCTGGCGGCCCGGGGCCCGGTCTTCGACCGGCTGCGCGCCATCCAGGTCGTGGACAGCTTCTTCGTGCCCCGGCCGCTCCAGGAAGCCGCCCTGGAACTGGTCGGAGCACCCGCCTGGCCGCGCCACCTCAAGGCCGTCGCCGCCGAGCTGCGCCACCGCCGGGACGTCCTCACGGGGGCGCTGCGCAGGGAGCTGCCGGAGCTGGAGGTGCCCCATCCGCCCCGTGGCGGCTACCAGCTGTGGGCGCGGCCCGGCGGGAGCGGCGACGACGCGGCCTTCGTGGCGGCCGCCCTGCGGGCCGGGGTCGCGGTCGCGCCGGGACGGCCGTACTTCTGCGCCGAACCGCCCGCTCCGTTCGTCCGGCTGAGCTTCGCCGGGGTGTCCGGCGCGGGCGAGCTGACCGAGGCCGTCCGGCGGCTGCGGTCCGGGCTTCGTCTCGACGCTTGACCTCGTGCGACACCCGGATCACCATCGCCGCATGCATGTTCGGGTTTCGCTAGTCGCAGCAGCCCGTGGTACCTCGCTGCTCGCCGAGCGCTTCGACGACGACCGCCCCCTCGACGTGGACGGCTGGCGCGCGGTGGAATCCGCCGCGCGAGGGCTGGTCCCGCTGGGCTCGGCCGAGCTCCGCTACTGTTCGCCGACCTCGCGCAGCCGGGCCACCGGGACCGCCCTCGGCTACGCCCCCATGGCGCAACCCGCCCTGCGCGAGTGCGACATGGGGTGCTGGCGCGGGCTCACCCTGGCCGAGGTGGCGGCCCGGGACCCCGCGGCCGTGGACCTCTGGCTCACCGATCCGCATGCCGCGCCGCACGGCGGGGAGTCCCTGCTCGACTTCATCGCCCGGATCGGCGGCTGGCTCGACACCCGGCCGTCCGACGACGGGGGAGCGATCGTGGCGGTGGCCGAGCCGTCGGTGGTCCGGGCGGCCCTGGTCTACGCCCTGAACGCGCCGCCGCTGACGTACTGGAACGTGGACGTCCGCCCCCTGGCCACGCTCACCCTCGCCGGCGGGCCGCGGCGCTGGCACCTCTCCCTCCAGGCGCCCGTCTGAACCCGCAAAATCGGTTGAGGCGCAGGTGGGGCGTGCCTAGCCTGCGGGCATGGACGACATCACAGACATGGGCGCCGCGGGCATCCGGATCACCACGCTCGCGGAGCGGCCCGAACTCGCGGCCCGGCTCTGGGACATGAAGGACTCGTGGCCCGAGTTCGCCCAGCACGACTCACTGGCCTGGCTGCTGTATCCGCGGATGGTGGCCGAGTTCCCCGAATACGTCCTGATCGCCACGGACGGGGACGTGGTGGTCGCCCGGGGCTTCAGCGTGCCCTTCGCTCAGCACGCGCCGGGCCGCGACGGGGTGCTGCCCGCGCAAGGTTGGGACCGGATCCTGATGTGGGCCTTCTCCGACCTGCGGCGCGGGGTCGAGGCCGACACCGTGAGCGCGATCGAGATCAGCGTCGCCACCGACCGGCAGGGCGAGGGCCTGTCCGGCCGGATGCTCGCCGCGATGCGGGAGACCGCCCGGGCGCGCGGTTTCGCCGAGGTGGTGGCGCCGGTCCGGCCCAGCGGAAAGCCGGCCGAGCCGGACACCTCGATCCACGCGTACGCGTACCGCACCCGCGAGGACGGCCTCCCGTACGACCCGTGGCTACGGGTCCACGTGCGGGCGGGCGCCGTCATCGACTCGGTGGCCCCGCTGTCGATGACGATCACCGGTTCCCTCGCGCAGTGGCGGGAGTGGACCGGCCTGCCCTTCGACACGGCCGGCCCCGTCCGCGTCCCGGGCGCCCTGTCCCCGGTCCACTGCGAACCGGAGCAGGGATTCGCGGTCTACGTGGAGCCGAACGTCTGGGTCCGGCACGCGCTGGGGTCCGCCGCCTAGAGGAGCGCGATGGGGGCGGTGGCGGAGGAGGGGAGATAGATCCCCGCGATGCCCGCGTAGGTGGCCCGGTAGCCGCGCAGGAGTTCGTCCAGCGGGATCGTCAGCCGGGCCGGGGTGTCGCAGCGGGCAGCTCCGAACTGGTCGGTGACGGCGGTGCACAGCGTCCGGCCGCCCACGGTGGTGAAGGTGACCGGTACGCCGTCCAGCCCGGCCGGAGCCTCCGCGATCCGCACGGTGGTGCTGAGGTTCCTGACCCCGAAGAGCAGCCCGTTCAGCTTCGCCGGACCGGCCGTGGCGACCGTGGCCACGGCGGGCCGGACCAGCTCGGGGGCCGCGCAGAGCTGCGTGCCGGGAGCGTAGACCTCTCCGGTGGGGCAGGCCACGACGGTGGCGACCCCGCCCGCGCACTGTACGTAGAACCGGTGGTCCTGCAGGCGCGGCAGCCGCCCGGTGGCGCCGCCGGCGCAGGAGCCCTCGGCGGCGCTCGCGGGCGCGGCCCCCACTCCGAGGGCGAGGACCGCCCCGGCGGCCAGTGCGGTCAGCGAGGCCAGTGCCCTGACGACCGGTCCCTTGGCGATGCGTAACACCCTTGCCCCCAGCTCACTCAGTGTGACGGAATGAATACGAAGTGACTATAGGGACGGGTGTGTGGCGGGCGCAACGCTCTCGGACCATCGCCAGGGCGTGCGAATACCCGCTAGCTTGAACGCGTTCAAGTCGACCGGCCGGGCAGAGGAGGCGGGCATGGCGCAGACCGTGCCGTCCGGCCGGGGCGCGGCGGGCGGCGGTGCCGCGCTGCGCCGGGCGCGAGCCGTGCATCCGTGGCAGCAGCGCATCGCGCTGGCCGCGCTGATCATCCCGGTGCCGCCCGTGGTGGAGATGCTGGGAGCCGGGCTGCCGCCGTTCGTGCTGATCGCCCCGGTCCTCCTGCTCGCGGGGCCGCCGTTCCTGCGTGCGCACCGTGCCTGGTTCGCGACCTCGTGCGCGGCCCTCGCGGTCCTGCTGCTGGGCTGGTCGCTCCTCGGCGTGGCGGCGGGGGCGTGGGTGTTCCTGCCCTCGGCGCTGCTCCTGCTGTGCGCGAACTTCGCCGACCCGCGCGCGCACGCGACCCCGGCGGCGGTCGTCACCTTCGCCGCCGTGGTCATCGCGGTGCTGCCCGCCGTCGCCTCGACGGCGGCCGCCGTCCACCTGCTCGGCGGCTGAGCCGGGCAGGCCTAGCGGCCGCGGGGCTTGCCGCGCTTGCCGGTGGATTTGGCCGTGGCCTTGCCGCCCTTGGCGGCGCCGGAGCGCGGGTTCTTGGCCGCCGGCTTGCCTCCCGACCGGGGGGCGGGCTTCCGCGCCGGCTTCGCCTTCTTCTGCTCGGGCTCGGGCTGCGTACGGCCGCGCCCGCGCGAGCTGTTGACGGTCCGCCCGCGCACGATCCCGATGAACTCCTCGACCAGGTCGGGAGTGACGTCCGCCTCGGGCCACGACAGCGCGACACGCGACTCGGGGGCGTCGGTGAGGGTCCGGTACGTGAGGTCCTTGCGGTGGTGCAGCCGCGCGAGCGACTGGGGCACGACCAGGACTCCGATGCCCGCGGCCACCAGCTCGATCGCGTCGGCCGTGGTCTCCGGTCGCTGGAGCGCGGCCTTGCCCGGCAGCTGCTCCCACTCGAGGGTGTCGTCCAGCGGGTGGAGCACGATGTCGTCGGCCAGCTCCGCGACGGACAGCTCCTCGGCCGCGGCCATGAGGTGGTCCTTCGGGATCACGACGACCGTGGTCTCGGTGTAGAGAGGGATCGCGCTGAGGTCCGTACGGTCGATCGGCAGCCGGACGAACCCGGCGTCGGCGCCGCCGCCGCGCAGCAGGTCGGGGGCCTCGGCCGGACCGACCTGGACGAGGGTCAGCGGAACGTCGGGCAGTCGCTCCTTCCAGATCCGGACCCACTTCGTGGGAGTCACCCCGGGGACGTATGCGAGCTGGAACGACGGGGGTGTCCGGGAGTCTGTCACCCGGCCAGATTACCGGCCGTGGTCGGAGGTGGCGCACATGCTCGATACCCTTGACCCCATGACGTCGCACCAGACCACCCAGACCATGAAGCCCGCTACTGCGGCGAAGAAGCTGGGTGTGTACCTCGAGGCCACCCCCGCAGAGTTCCAGGAGGGTGTCGTCTCGCGCACCGAGCTGACCGCCCTCCAGGCAGATCCGCCCCAGTGGCTGCAGGACCTCCGCAGCAACGGCCCGCACCCCCGTCCGGTGGTCGCGGCGAAGCTCGGCATCTCCATCTCCGGTCTGGCGCGCGGCGGTGTCACCGAGGCGCTCACCACGGAGCAGATCGAGGCCCTGAAGCAGGAGATGCCGGAGTGGCTCGCGAAGGAGCGCGCCACCCAGGCCGACGTCCGCAAGGAGACCGTCCGCATCAAGCAGATGCAGGCGGAGAAGGCCGGGAAGGCCGGGAAGGCCGAGAAGTAGGAGCCGGGGGAGCAGCCGGGAGTCCGGCGCGTTCCAGGCCCGGAGTTCCCGGCCCCGGAGACCCCGGCGGTGAGGCCCCTCGGCCTCCCGTCGGCCCGCACCGGCCGTGAGATGCTGGTACGCGTGATGATCGAGGACCTGGTGCGGCTGCGGCGCGCCCGGGACGTGATGGACCGCGACTACGCCGAGCCGCTGGACGTCCCGGCACTGGCGGGCGTCGCCCTCATGTCGCCCGGGCACTTCTCCCGCAGCTTCCGGGCAGCCTTCGGGGAGACCCCCTACAGCTATCTGATGACCCGCCGCGTCGAGCGGGCGAAGGCACTGCTGCGCCGGGGCGACCTGAGCGTGACCGAGGTCTGCTTCGCGGTCGGATGCACCTCACTGGGGTCGTTCAGCTCCCGCTTCACGGAGCTCGTCGGCGCGACGCCCAGCGCCTACCGGGCCCGCCGGCACGAGGACGGCGCCGCCATCCCGGCGTGTGTCGCCAAGGCCTTCACCCGGCCCGTTCGGAGCTCCGCCGGCAGCGGGAGCGGGATCCACGGCCGCGTCGTAGCGTTCGAAGCATGACCATCAAGCTCTCGCAGTGCTTCATCGCCGTGGACGACCACGACAAGGCCCTCGCCTTCTACCGCGACGCCCTCGGGATGGAAGTCCGCAACGACGTCGCGTTCGAGGGGATGCGGTGGGTGACCGTCGGCTCGCCCGAGCAGCCCGACGTGGAGATCGTCCTCGAACCTCCGCTCGCCGACCCCGGCGCCTCACCGGCCGACCGGCAGGCGATGGCGGAACTGCTGGCCAAGGGCCGGCTCCGCGGGGTGATCTTCTCCACGGACGACGTGGACGCCACCTTCGAGCGCATCCGGGCCGCCGGCGCCGAGGTGCTCCAGGAGCCCGTCGACCAGCCGTACGGGGTCCGCGACTGCGCCTTCCGCGATCCGGCCGGCAACATGCTCCGCTTCAACCAGCCCCGAACCCGCTGACCCCGAAACCGCCGTCCCCGGAACCTCGGCTCCGGAACCCGCCGTCCCCGTAGCGGGGCCTCACCCCCCATGGCCCCGATCACGGCCACGGCCGTGAAGGCCTGGCCCGTCGCCGCGCGCTCGGTTGACCGTGCCGACGGCCTCGGTCATGTCCCCCACCTGCTGTTACCCCCCGATATGTGCCCGGGGAACCCAACCCGTGATCATCGGGCGGGCGAGGGAGTGACACTGGGGGAGTAAGGCCCGATGACTGCTTTGCATAAACGTGCGGTCGTACGTATAGTCATGCCATCGAGGAGGAGGGTCCGATGGTGGTACGTGTAGCGGTGGCCGGTGCGAGTGGATACGCGGGCGGGGAAGTGCTGCGCCTGCTGCTGGCCCACCCCGAGGTCGAGATCGGCGCGCTGACCGCGAACTCCAACGCCGGGCAGCCGCTCGGCGCCCTCCAGCCGCACCTGGTGCCGCTGGCCGGACGCATTCTGGAGCCGACCACGCCCGAGGTGCTCTCCGGACATGATGTCGTCTTCCTGGCCCTTCCGCACGGCCAGTCCGCCGCCGTGGCCGCCCAGCTCGGCGAGGAGGTCCTCGTCGTCGACATGGGCGCCGACCACCGGCTCCAGGACTCCGCCGACTGGGACAGGTTCTACGGCGCTCCGCACGCCGGGACCTGGCCCTACGGCCTCCCCGAGCTGCCCGGCGCCCGCGTCGCCCTGGCCGGCTCCAAGCGCATCGCCGTCCCCGGCTGCTACCCCACCGCCGTCTCGCTCGCGCTGTTCCCGGCCTACGCCGCCCAGCTCGCCGAGCCCGAGGCCGTGATCGTCGCCGCCTCCGGCACCTCCGGCGCCGGCAAGGCCCTGAAGCCCAACCTGCTGGGCTCCGAGGTCATGGGCTCCATGAGCCCGTACGGGGTCGGCGGCGGCCACCGCCACACGCCCGAGATGGTGCAGAACCTCAGTCCCCTGGCCGGGCAGCGGGTCTCCGTCTCCTTCACGCCCACGCTGGCGCCGATGCCCCGCGGCATCCTGGCCACCTGCTCCGCCAAGGCCCTGCCGGGCACCACGGCCGACGCGGTCCGCGCCGCGTACGAGAAGGCGTACGCCGACGAGCCCTTCGTGCACCTGCTTCCCGAGGGCCAGTGGCCGGCGACGGCCTCGGTCTACGGTTCCAACGCCGTCCAGATCCAGGTCGCGTACGACGCGGCCGCGCAGCGGATCATCGCCATCAGCGCCATCGACAACCTCACCAAGGGCACCGCCGGCGGCGCCGTCCAGAGCATGAACATCGCCCTGGGGCTCCACGAGAGCCTGGGTCTTTCCACGATCGGAGTCGCACCGTGAGCGTCACGGCAGCACAGGGGTTCACGGCGGCGGGCATCGCCGCCGGGATCAAGGCGAACGGCAATCCCGACCTGGCCCTCGTGGTCAACAACGGGCCGCGCCTGGCCGCGGCGGGCGTCTTCACCTCCAACCGGGTCAAGGCCGCGCCCGTCCACTGGTCCGAGCAGGTCCTGCGCGGCGCCACCGTCAGCGCGGTGGTCCTCAACTCCGGCGGCGCCAACGCGTGCACCGGCCCCAAGGGCTTCCAGGACACCCACGCCACCGCCGAAAAGGTCGCCGAGGCCCTGGGCGGCGAGGTCAACGCCGGTGAGGTCGCCGTGGCGTCCACCGGCCTGATCGGCGTCCTGCTCCCCATGGACAAGCTGCTCCCCGGCGTCGAGACCGCGGTCGCCGCGCTCTCCGCCGACGGCGGCGAGGCCGCCGCGATCGCCATCAAGACCACCGACACCGTGCACAAGACGGCCACCGCCTCCCAGGACGGCTGGACCGTCGGCGGCATGGCCAAGGGCGCGGGCATGCTCGCCCCGGGCCTGGCCACCATGCTCGTCGTCCTCACCACCGACGCCGACGCGGACAGCGCCACCCTCGACAAGGCGCTGCGCGCCGCGACCCGCACCACCTTCGACCGGGTCGACTCCGACGGGTGCATGTCCACCAACGACACGGTGCTGCTGCTCGCCTCCGGCGCGTCCGGCCAGGTGCCGGCGTACGAGGCGTTGGCGGAGGCCGTACGCACGGTCTGCGACGACCTGGCCCGCCAGCTCATCGGCGACGCCGAGGGCGCCAGCAAGGACATCCGCATCGAGGTCATCGGCGCGGCCACCGAGGAGGACGCGGTCGAGGTCGGCCGGTCCATCGCCCGGAACAACCTGCTCAAGTGCGCCATCCACGGCGAGGACCCGAACTGGGGTCGCGTCCTGTCCGCGATCGGCACCACGCAGGCCGCCTTCGACCCGGACCGCCTGAACGTCGCCATCAACGACGTCTGGGTCTGCAAGAACGGCTCGGTCGGCGAGGACCGCGACCTGGTGAGCATGAAAGACCGGGAGGTCCGCATCACCGCCGATCTGTCCAACGGGTCCGAGTCCGCGGTCATCTGGGCCAACGACCTGACGGCCGAGTACGTCCACGAGAACAGCGCGTACTCCTCATGAGCACCGCACGCAGGCACACCGCGCTGCCCAAGGCCGAGATCCTCATCGAGGCCCTGCCCTGGCTGACCCGGCACAACGGCAAGATCGTCGTCATCAAGTTCGGCGGCAACGCCATGATCGACGAGGACCTGAAGGCCGCCTTCGCCCAGGACGTCGTCTTCCTGCGCCAGGCCGGCCTGAAGCCCGTCGTCGTGCACGGCGGCGGGCCGCAGATCAACGCCCAGCTCGACAAGCAGGGCCTGGTCAGCGAGTTCAAGGCGGGTCTGCGCGTGACCACGCCCGAGGCGATGGACGTCGTACGGATGGTCCTGGCCGGGCAGGTCCAGCGCGAGCTGGTCGGACTGCTCAACCAGCACGGGCCGCTGGCCGTCGGAATGACCGGCGAGGACGCCCACACGATCACCGCCACCAAGCACACCCCCGAGATCGACGGCGAGAGCGTCGACATCGGGCGGGTCGGCGAGATCACCGCCATCGACACCGGCGCGATCGAAGCGCTGCTGGCCGACGGCCGGATCCCGGTCATCTCCTCCATCGCGCGCAGCGCCGACGACCACCACGTGTACAACGTGAACGCCGACACGGCCGCCGCGGCGCTCGCGGCCGCGCTCGGCGCCGAGACGCTGATGGTCCTCACCGACGTGGAGGGGCTCTACGCGGACTGGCCCAACAGCGACGAGGTCATCAGCCGGCTCACCGTCAGCCAGCTGGAGAAGCTGCTGCCCGAGCTGTCCAGCGGCATGGTCCCGAAGATGGAGGGCTGCCTGCACGCCGTGCGCAACGGGGTGACCACCGCCCGCGTGATCGACGGGCGGGTCCAGCACTCGATCCTGCTGGAGATCTTCACGGACGAGGGAATCGGCACGATGGTCGTGCTCGACGGCCCGGGACTCGAAACACAGGCAGTCGGAACACAGGCAGTCGAAACACAGGGAGGGGACCCCGCATGACCGGCAACCAGGAGTTCGCCGCCCGCTGGCAGGGCGCGCTGACCAACAATTACGGCACCCCGGCGCTGGCCCTCGTGCGCGGCGCCGGCGCCCAGGTCTGGGACGCGGACGGCAAGCAGTACACCGACTTCGTCGGCGGCATCGCGGTCAACGCCCTCGGCCACGCCCACCCGGCCATCGTCACCGCGGTCACCGAGCAGATCTCCACCCTGGGCCACGTCTCCAACCTCTACGCCTCCGAGCCGGTCCTCGCGCTCGGCGAGCGGCTGCTCCAGCTCTTCGGCCGTCCCGGCAAGGTTTTCTTCTGCAACTCCGGCGCCGAGGCCGTCGAGGCCGCCTTCAAGATCGGCCGGCTGACCGGGCGGACCCATATGGTCGCCACCGACGGCGGCTTCCACGGCCGCACCATGGGCGCCCTGGCACTCACCGGCCAGCCCAAGAAGCAGGACCCGTTCCTGCCGCTGCCCGGAGACGTCACGCACGTTCCCTACGGCGATGTGGAGGCCCTGCGGGCCGCCGTCACCGAAGAGACCGCACTCGTGATCATCGAGCCCATCCAGGGCGAGAACGGCGTGGTCGTTCCCCCGGCCGGATACCTGACGGCCGCCCGCGAGATCACCCGGGCCACCGGCACCCTGCTCGTCCTCGACGAGGTGCAGACCGGCATCGGGCGCTGCGGCCAGTGGTTCGAGCACCAGGCCCACGAGGGCGTGGAGCCCGATGTCGTCACACTCGCGAAGGGTCTCGGCGGCGGTCTGCCGATCGGCGCCGTCGCCGCCTTCGGACCCGTGGCCGATCTGCTCCAGCCCGGCCAGCACGGCACCACCTTCGGCGGCAACCCGATCGCGTGCGCCGCCGGCCTCGCGGTGATCGACACCATCGCCGCCGACGGGCTCCTCGACCAGGTCAAGGAGCGCGGCGAGCGGTTGCGGGCCGGAATCGAAGGATTCGCACACCCGCTCGTCTCGCACGTCCGCGGCGCGGGCCTTCTGCTGGGTATCGTGCTGACCGAGCCGCTCGCACCGCAGGTGCAGCGCGCGGCTCAGGACGCCGGCTTCCTGGTCAACGCGCCCGCCCCCGACGTCGTACGGCTCATGCCTCCGTACGTGCTCTCCGAGGCCGAGGTGGACGCGTTCCTCCAGGCCCTGCCCGGTGTGCTGGACGCAGCGAAGTCCGCCGCGGACGTGGACGGATGATCAATCGGGGAATGGGACGACGATGAGTCAGGCGCAGGAACACGAGCAGAACGGCCAGTCCGTCCCGCAGACCCGCACCGCCCGCCACCGCCGGATCGTGGACATCCTCAACCGGCAGCCGGTCCGCTCCCAGAGCCAGCTGGCCAAGCTGCTCGCCGACGACGGGCTGAGCGTCACCCAGGCGACGCTCAGCCGCGACCTCGACGAGCTCGGCGCGGTGAAGATCCGCAACACCGGCGGAGAGCTGATCTACGCGGTCCCCAGCGAGGGCGGTTTCCGCACCCCGCAGGCACCGCTCGGCGAGTCGGCGAAGGAGGAGCGCATGCGGCGCCTCTCCGGCGAACTGCTGATCTCGGCGGAGGCCTCCGCGAACCTCGTGGTCCTGCGCACCCCGCCGGGTGCGGCCCAGTTCCTCGCGTCCGCGATCGACCAGGCCGAACTCCAGGCCATCCTCGGCACCATCGCGGGCGACGACACCCTGATGCTGATCAGCCGCGACCCGGCGGGCGGCCAGGCCCTCGCCGACCACCTGCTGAGGCTGGCCCAGAAGGAGAGCTGAACCACCGCTCCTGTGCCACGTCACGGGCGCCGGGAATCCCCTCCCGGGTCCGGCGCCGCCCGGGCGAAGGAGGGCGGTTGCGGGACTGCTGCGGTTGCGTGGGCGTGGTCGTGCTGGTGATCTGCTGGCTCGCCGCGGCCGAGCTGCTGGTGCTGTCCCGCCCGCACGGAGTCCTGGAATGGGCCACCGCCGCGATGACCGGCCTGGGCCTGGGGCTGCTCTGGTACGAGAACGGGAACGGTCCTGCCGGAGAGACCGAAGGCGGCCCCGCGCCCGGCCGCCGGGGCGACGACGGCCCCGACGGCAGGCCCGGCCCGCGCCCTAGTAGCGGGTGACGGCGAGCCGGCCCTCCCGCGTGCCGATCGCGATGTGCGGCTGCCTGCGCGGGTCCGCCCAGCGCAGGATCGCGCGCATGGCGCCCTCCGGTACCGAGACGCAGCCGGCCGTGGCGCCCTTGCCGTCGACGTGCAGGAAGATGCCCGCGCCGCGGCCCCGTACGGGGCGTGCGTAGTTGAAGGCGATGACCAGCGCGTGCGCGTACTGCCGCTCGTACGAGACCAGGTGCTCCGCCTCGCCCGGTGCGCAGTCGGCGGGCAGCGGTTCCACCCAGCGGTTGTAGCTGTCCGAGGCGTTGTCCTGGCACCACCAGGAGTCCGGGGTCACCCGCCGGTAGGAGTAGTCCGTTCCGGCCGGCGCGCGCTCGATTCCGAACGCGAAGGGGAGCGCGTACAGGCCGGCCGGCGTGGTGTTCGTGCCCTGGGTGCGGTGCGCGCCCTCGGTCAGGCCGTTCGCGCCGAAGCGGGCGGGCGCGCTGCCCACCCTGTACCAGCGCCCCGCCCGCCGGTCCCACCAGGTCAGGAGACCGGTGGTGGAGTCGGCGGCCGGGGCGACGGCCATGATCAGCTGGCTGCCGCCGCCGGTGTCGGCGAGCCGGGCGGGCATCGGTGGATCGCCGTGAAGGCCCTGGGGCGGCGGGCCGGTGACGATCAGTGAGGCGAGGGCGAGGGCGAGGGCGACAGCGGTACGCGGCACACGTCAGACGGTACGGGGCGGAAGGGGCAGAGGCAGCGCAGGCAGGCCGTCCACGCTCACCCCGATGAAGTCCTTCTTCTCGCAGTACGCGGCGAACTCCTCGTCCGTCTTGCGGCCGAAGTACTCCGCGTGGAGGGTGCGCTCGCCCTGGTACTCCATCAAGGGCACGGCGTACCCGCAGACGTCCCCGATCCGGCGGGCCTTGACGAGGATGACCGCGCGCGCCGAGGGCCCGTCGGCGTCCCCGAACAGGGCTATGAGCTCACCCCAGCGGGGGTCGTCGCGGAAGACGGCCTCGCCGTCGCCGTGGATGCGGACGATGTTCGGCGGGCCGCTGAACGCGCACCACATCAGCGTGATGCGGCCGTTCTCCCGGACGTGGGCGATGGTCTCGGCGCCGCTGCCGCCGAAGTCCAGGTAGGCGAGCGTCTGCTCATCGATGACGACGAGGGTTCCGGCGCGCCCCTTGGGGGACAGGTTGACGTGACCGTCGCCCGCGAGCGGGGCGGTGGCCGTGAAGAAGATCGGCTGCTCCTCGATGAACTTGCGCAAACGGCCGTCAATACGTTCGTAGAGCTTTCCCATGACCGGATTATCACCTCAGCGGTCAACGGCCCGGTCAGGGGGTATCAGCCGTCGAGTTCGAGGCGGGAGCGGCGTAGCAGCAGGTCGCGGAAGTGGAACAGGTGCTCCGACCGGGCGAGCAGCTCGGCCAGTTCGGGCCGTTCCGCCTCTCCGGAGCGCCAGGTGAAGCGCCAGTCCCAGCCGAGGACGAGGGACCGGGCCGTCGCGCGCAGCAGGGGATCGGGGTCCTTCGACAGGAGCACGGCGGCCCGCAGGGCGTGGATCCCGCCCCGCGCGCGCAGCAACCGGAAGGCGGCCCGGCGTACGTGCAGGGGCCGTTCGGGCTCGATGCGCTCGGCGAGGTGGTGGTGGTCGAGGCGCTCCACCACCTGGAGCAGGCTCAGCGAGGTCTCGCGGGCCACCGACGCCGAAGGGTCGTCCAGCAGCGGGAGCAGGACCGCGTCGTCGGTGGCGTCGTCCAGCCGGCGCAACCCGGCCACGGCGGCGGCCCGCACCGCGGGGGAGGTGTGGCCGAGCAGGGAGCGCAGCACCGGCGCGTCCACGTGCGCCGCGCATTCGGAGAAGCCGGTCACCGCGTACGGGGAGACGTGCCCGGAGGCCGTGATCAGCGCGAAATAGTCCCCGGCCGGGTCACCTCCGGCCTGCGAGACGAGCCAGCGCGCGCAGGCCCGTACGAGACCGGAGCGGTCGGTGAGGTACCGCTCGGCCTCGAACGCCCGCCCGGCCCCGCGCAGGGCGGTGACCCCGGCGGCCCGGACCATCGGGCCCCGGGCGGCGAGCAGGGTGTCGATCGCCGCGTCGTCCGGCCCGTCGGCGGCCGTGATCCGCAGCGCGGCATCGGTCCACAGCCGCGCCGCGACCGGGTCCGGCTCCTCGGCGGCCCGCCGCGCGAGCTCCCGTACGCCGGTCCCCCCGGCCTCGATGATCAGCCGGGCGGCGAACCGCCGGGTCGGGCGGTCCCCCCTGCGGCTCAGCCGCTCCAGGGCGTCGGCCCGCTGGGCGGGGGTCAGTGAGTTCCAGCTCCACGTGGTCGAGGGCCGGCCGGGGCGCCACCAGGCGGCGAGAAGGGAGTACCGGCCGGTCAGGGCGGCCTCCAACTGCTCCACCGCCCAGGCCCCGTGCTCGCGCCGGCCCAGTCGCAGGACGAGCGGGGCGATCTGGACCAGCGCGTCGACGGGGTGCCGGGCCACGATCCGGCCGAGCACCCGCCGGGCGCGCCCGCGTACCGGCGGCGCCCAGTCGGCGCACCGGATCAGGACGAGCTCCAGCGGCGGGTGCAGGGCCGCGGCCCGGTCGAGCGCGCGCCGGTAGCGCGCCCGCAACGGCGGGAACCAGGACACGAAGGTGAGCAGGACGAAGTCGAGGGGCGGGGGCGGCGACGCGCGCAGGGCGGACGCGCGGACCCGCCCGTCGGGGTCGCAGAGCCGGGCTTCGACCCGCCTGCCGCGGAGCGGCTCGTACGCGCGGCGGCCGATGCGGCGGACCTCCTCGTCGAAGGCCGTCCAGGCCTCGGGACCGTTCCAGGCGAGCACTTGGGTGACCGGGGCGGGGTCCCGCCCCGCCAGCAGGTCCACCGCGGCGCCCCGCCCGGTCGATACGTCGCGCCGTACACCGGCTCCCATCGCACCCTCCCCGAGTCCTCGGCCGATGGTAGGCGGCCGGATGCGGCCCGGTCCTCCGATATACGTGCTGGTCAGTGGCCACCGCCGGATCCGATTGACGAATCATGCAGAGCAGTGCATAGTTATGCCTACCGCTGCTGATGTACACGGCGGACGCACCGTGTAAGGAGGAACCCGTGGCCGAGCGCGTCGTACTCGCCTATTCAGGCGGTCTGGACACCTCCGTCGCCATCGGCTGGATCGCCGAGGAGACGGGCGCCGAGGTCATCGCCGTCGCGGTGGACGTCGGCCAGGGCGGCGAGGACCTGGACGTCATCCGCAAGCGGGCGCTCGCCTGCGGTGCGGTCGAGGCCGAGGTCGCCGACGCCAGGGACGAGTTCGCCGACGAGTACTGCCTCCCGGCGATCAAGGCGAACGCCCTCTACATGGACCGCTACCCGCTGGTCTCCGCCCTGTCGCGGCCGGCCATCGTCAAGCACCTCGTGGCCGCGGCCCGCAAGCACGGCGCGACGACCGTCGCCCACGGCTGCACCGGCAAGGGCAACGACCAGGTCCGCTTCGAGGCCGGCATCGCCGCCCTCGGCCCCGACCTGCGGTGCATCGCCCCGGTCCGCGACTACGCGATGACCCGCGACAAGGCCATCGCCTTCGCCGAGAAGGCGGACCTGCCGATCGCGACCACCAAGAAGTCCCCGTACTCCATCGACCAGAACGTCTTCGGGCGCGCCGTCGAGACGGGCTTCCTGGAAGACATCTGGAACGCGCCGATCGAGGACATCTACGAGTACACCGCGGACCCGGCCCTCCCGCGCGAGGCCGACGAGGTCGTCATCTCCTTCAAGGAGGGCGTTCCGGTCGCCATCGACGGCAAGCCCGTCACCGTGCTCCAGGCCGTCCAGCAGCTCAACGAGCGCGCCGGGGCCCAGGGCATCGGCCGGATCGACATCGTCGAGGACCGGCTCGTGGGCATCAAGTCCCGCGAGGTGTACGAGGCGCCGGGCGCGATCGCGCTGATCACCGCCCACCAGGAGCTGGAGAACGTCACCGTCGAGCGCGAACTGGCCCGCTACAAGCGGCAGGTCGAGCAGCGCTGGGGCGAGATGGTCTACGACGGCCTGTGGTTCTCCCCGCTCAAGCGGGCGCTGGACGGTTTCATCAACGAGGCCAACCAGCACGTCAGCGGCGACATCCGGATGACCCTGCACGGCGGCCGCGCGGTCGTCACCGGCCGGAAGTCCGACGAGTCGCTGTACGACTTCAACCTCGCGACCTACGACTCGGGCGACACCTTCGACCAGTCGAAGGCCCAGGGCTTCATCGAGATCTTCGGCCTGTCCTCGAAGATCGCGGCCCGCCGCGACCTCGCCTGATCCGACCCCGTAGTACGAACTGCCTCCCCGTTACCTCCGCGGCGGGGAGGCGGTTGCACATCCAAAGCCATGCACGTTCTTGAGGAGCAGTAGCTGTGAGCAGCAACAACGGTGGTGACGTCCGGCTCTGGGGCGCTCGGTTCGCCGACGGTCCCGCCGAGGCCCTCGCGAAGCTGTCCGCGTCGGTCCACTTCGACTGGCGCCTGGCCCCGTACGACATCGCGGGCTCCAAGGCCCACGCCCGCGTGCTGGCCAAGGCGGGCCTGCTCACGGCCGACGAGCTCGGCCGGATGATCGCCGGCCTGGACCAGCTCGCGATCGACGTGGAGAACGGCTCCTTCACCGGCACCATCGCCGACGAGGACGTCCACACCGCGCTGGAGCGCGGCCTCCTGGAGCGGCTCGGGGCCGACCTCGGAGGCAAGCTGCGCGCCGGCCGGTCGCGCAACGACCAGATCGCCACCCTCTTCCGCATGTACCTGCGCGACCACGCCCGGATCATCGGCGGCCTCGTCGCCGACCTCCAGGACGCGCTCGTCGGCCTCGCCGAGGCGCACGCCGACGTGGCCATGCCCGGCCGGACGCACCTCCAGCACGCGCAGCCGGTGCTCTTCGCCCACCACGTACTGGCCCACGTGCAGGCCCTGTCCCGGGACGCCGAGCGGCTGCGCCAGTGGGACACCCGGACCGCGGTGTCCCCGTACGGCTCGGGCGCCCTGGCGGGCTCCTCGCTCGGCCTGGACCCGGAGGCGGTCGCCGCCGACCTGGGCTTCGAGCGGGGCTCGGTCGGCAACTCCATCGACGGCACGGCCTCGCGCGACTTCGTCGCCGAGTTCGCCTTCGTCACCGCGATGATCGGGATCAACCTGTCGCGGATCGCGGAGGAGATCATCATCTGGAACACGAAGGAGTTCTCCTTCGTCACCCTGCACGACGCCTTCTCCACCGGGTCGTCGATCATGCCGCAGAAGAAGAACCCGGACATCGCCGAGCTGGCGCGCGGCAAGTCGGGCCGCCTCATCGGCAACCTGACGGGCCTGCTCGCCACCCTCAAGGCCCTTCCCCTGGCCTACAACCGGGACCTCCAGGAGGACAAGGAGCCGGTCTTCGACTCCTGCGACACCCTCGAGGTCCTGCTGCCGGCCTTCACCGGGATGATGGCGACCCTCACGATCAACCGGGAGCGGATGGAGGAGCTGGCCCCGGCCGGCTTCTCGCTCGCCACCGACATCGCGGAGTGGCTGGTCAAGCAGGGCGTGCCCTTCCGGGTGGCGCACGAGGTGGCCGGCAGCTGCGTCAAGGAGTGCGAGGGGCTCGGCATCGAGCTCGACGAGCTGACGGACGAGCAGTTCGCGAAGATCTCCGAGCACCTGACGCCGGAGGTCCGTACGGTCCTCAACGTCAAGGGCGCGCTGGCCTCCCGCGACGGACGCGGCGGCACCGCCCCGTCGGCGGTCGCGATCCAGCTCACGGAGCTGAAGGCCGACCTGGTCATCCAGCACGCCTGGGCCGCCCACAAGCAGTAACCGCCGTGCCCGCAGGGGCGGTCGGAGCCTTCGGGCCCCGGCCGCCCCTGCGGTGCTCTCACCGTCATTGCGCCGCCCAGTCCGCCAGCGCGTCGAAGTCGGCCCGGACCAGCCCGATCCGCTCGTCGATCCGCAGCAGCAGCGCGTGCGCGGGGTGGTTCTGCTCCACGTAAGCGCGGTCCATGTCCGTGATGTCGTCGTCGATCCAGGCGAAGGGCCGCTCGCCCGCGTACTCCACGATGTACTGGGTCTTCCAGAACGTCCCGCGCGGTGCGCGCCCGTGCATCTGCGGCCAGTTGATCCAGGGGAGCTCCGGCAGGCCCAGGTGCGGGCCTATCCACTCGTTCGCCTCGTCCTTCCAGGTCGTCGCCCAGACCAGCTCGTACGCGTCCCCGAGCGCGAGCAGCTCCGCTCCGTGGCCGGGGTTCAGCCAGACCCGCAGCGGCTTCGCACTCTCCGCCCCGGTCCAGCCCGTCGGGCGCATCCGGTGGGTGCGGTAGCCCTCGGGGCGACGTTGGGGCTTGGCTCCGTAGGGGTTCAGCGGGCCGTCCACGTCGATCAGGAGCAAGGGTTTGATGGTCGCCATTCCGGAAGGATTCCTCTCGTCGCCCTGAGGGGCAGCCCATTTATTCAATGAGACATCAACGTCTCATTCGGGTTATGCTTGTCTCATGGCCATGGATCGTGATCAGGTGCTCCGCGCCGCCGCCGCGCTGCTCTCCCGCAAGTCGACCGCCACGATGGACGAGGTCGCGAAGGCCGCCGGCATCGGCCGCGCGACCCTCCACCGGCACTTCGCCGGGCGTGACGCCCTCGTACGGGCGCTCGAAGAGCTCGGGATCCGGGAGTTCGAGGTGGCCTTCGACAACGCCCGCCTCGGCGAGGGCACGGCGATCGACGCGCTCCGCAGGCTCGTCGCCGAAGCGGAGCCCAACGCCGAACTGCTGGCCTTCCTCGTCACCGAGAACCAGCTCTTCGAGGGAGACCAGGTCAACGAGGGCTGGGCCCGCCTCGACGCCCGCGTCGGCGACCTCTTCCGGCGCGGCCAGCGCGAGGGCGACATCCGGATCGATCTGAGCACCGCCTGGCTCACCGAGGCCCTCTACGGGCTCATCGGCACCTGCGCCTGGGCCGTCATGGACGGCCGGGTCGCGGCCAAGGACTTCCAGTACATGATCATCGAGCTGCTGCTCGGTGGCGCACGACGGAGTGTGGAGAAATGAGCCGTACCGAACAGCTGACCCGGACCAAGGGGGCGGAGGCCCGCAGCCCCGGGCGCTGGCTCGCGCTCTCCGTGCTCGTCCTGGCCGTCCTGCTGGTCGCCGTCGACGCCACCGTACTCGGTCTCGCCACGCCCGCCCTCAGTGAGGACCTGAAGCCCTCGGGCACCCAGCTCCTGTGGATCGGCGACATCTACTCCTTCGTCATCGCCGGCCTGCTCGTCTCCATGGGCTCCCTCGGCGACCGGATCGGCCGCAAGAAGCTCCTCCTCGTCGGCGCGACCGCCTTCGGCGCCGTCTCGGTCCTCAACGCCTACGCCACCAGCCCCGAGATGATGATCATCGCCCGGGCCCTGCTCGGCGTGGCCGGTGCGACCCTGATGCCGTCCACCCTCGCGCTGATCCGCAACATCTTCCACGACCCCAAGGAGCGCAGCCTCGCCATCGGCATCTGGGGCGCCACCGCCTCGGCCGGCGCGGCCGTCGGCCCCGTGGTCGGCGGAGCCCTGCTCCAGCACTTCTGGTGGGGCTCGGTCTTCCTCATCAACCTCCCCGTGATGATCGTCCTGGTCATCGTCGGCATCAAGCTGCTGCCCGAGTCCAAGAACCCGGTCGCCGGCCCCTGGGACCTGTTCAGCGTCGGCCTCTCCCTCGTCGGCATCATCGGCGTGGTCTACGCCGTCAAGCAGGTCGCCACCCACGGCATGGGCTGGGAGGTGTGGGCGGCCGCCGTCATCGGAGCGGGCGCGCTCCACACCTTCGTACGCCGCCAGTTCACGCTGCCGGCCCCGCTGCTCGACATGCGGCTGTTCAAGCACCGCGGGTTCTCCGGCGCCGTCCTCGCCGACCTGCTCACCGTCTTCGGCCTGTCCGGACTGGTCTTCTTCCTCTCCCAGTTCCTCCAGCTCGTCCAGGGCCGCGACCCGCTCGAAGCGGGCCTCGCCGAGCTGCCCGCAGCCATCGGCGCCGTGGCCACCGGCCTGGTCGCGGGCAGGTACGCCCGCAGGTACGGGGTACGGGCCATGGTGACCGGAGGCCTCGCCGCCATCGGCATCGCGCTGGCCGCGCTGACCGTGATCCACAAGGAGACCGGCTACCCGCTGCTCGGCGCGGCCCTGCTCGTCGTCGGCCTCGGCGCCGGATTCTCCTTCACCGTCACCGCCGACGTGATCCTCTCCAGCGTGCCCAAGGAACAGGCCGGTTCCGCCTCGGCCGTCTCCGAGACCGCCTACGAACTGGGCGCCGCCCTCGGCATCGCCCTGCTCGGCTCGGTCGTCACCGGCGTCTACCAGGGCTTCACCGCCCCGGCCTCCGTCAGCGGCCCCGTCGCCGACGCCGCCCACGAGTCCCTCGGCGGCGCCGTCGAAGCGGCCAAGTCGCTGGACCCGCAGACCGCCCAGCAGATGGTCGGCGCCGCCCAGGAGGCCTTCGTCGACGGCCTGCGGCTGGCCTCCGGCGTGGGCGCGGCCGTCCTGCTGGCCACCGCCGCGGCCGCCTGGTTCCTGCTCAAGGGCCAGGAGCTCCAGGACGGCATCGAGCACTGACGCCGCCCTGACGTCCTGCCAGGGGCGGCCGTCCCGGACGGAGTTGACAGTACGCGGAGCCGCGGGACACCATCCCGGCGATGGAGATCAACGACCTGACCCCGGCGGAGCGCCGCGTATGGGACGCCTTCCCCCGCGGGGAAGGCGTCGATTTCCGGGAGGACCGCAGGGAGGAGGCCACCGACGGCGCCTCGTGGGGACCCGACCGGACCGTACGGGCCGACTTCCTCGCCTTCCTGCTGCTACGGGGGGCGGCCCCGCTCGACGGGCAGGTCCCCGGGCTGAACGTCCGGGGCGCCCGGATCACCGGCAAGCTCAACCTCAAGTACGCCGACATCGACCACGCGATCCGGTTGCGGGCCTGCTGGTTCGAGCGCAAACCCCTCCTGTACGGGGCCCGGTTGAGGATCGTGTCGCTGAGCGACTCGGCCCTGCCCGGCCTGACCGCCTCCACCGTCAGCGTCGACATCGCGCTCACGCTGTCCTGCTGCCGCATCACCGGGCCGGTACGCCTCGCGGGTGCCCGGATAGCGGGCGGACTCTTCCTCCAGAAGGCGGTCATCGGCACGGCGGGCCCGGCCGAGGAGGGCCAGGAGGCGGCGCTCCAGTTCAACCACGCCGACATCGGAACCGACGTCATCGCCATGGAACTCACCGTCCACGGACAGACCCGCATCAACGGTGCGACCGTCGGCGGCCAGATCAACTTCGACGACGCCCGGCTCCTCGCCCCCGGCGGGACCGCCCTGCACGCCGAGATCCTGGGCGTCGGCACGGACCTGCGCGCCATGCGGCTGGAGGCCCGCGGCCGGGTCAACCTCAGCGGCTCCCGGATACCGGGCCAGCTCAACCTCGCCTACGCCCGCCTCATCAACCCCGGCGGGGTCGCACTGCGCGCCTCCAGCTGTGCCGCCGGCGAGGTGTGGCTGCGCAACTGCCCGACCGTCCAGGGCGGCATGAACCTGCGCCGTTCCCAGTTCGACCTGCTCCACATCACGCCCGAGACCTGGCCCCGGCAGATCCGCATCGCGGGACTCACCTACCGCGCCCTCAGTCCGCACGTTCCCGCCGGGCAGCGACTGCCCGTTCTGGAGCGCGAGGAATCCGGCTACCTTCCGCACGCGTACGAACAGCTCGCCATGTCCTACCGGACGGCGGGCGACGAGGCGGGTGCACGGACCGTCCTGCTCGCCAAACTCCGGCGGCACCGCCGCACCCTGCCCCGGGTCGCCAGGTTCTGGGGGTTGCTCCAGGACGCCACCGTGGGCTACGGATTCAGGCCGCTGCGCGCCGCGGGCTGGCTGCTGGCGCTGCTGATCACGGGGACGGTCGCCTACGGACTCCACCCGCCCCGCGAGCTGAAGCCGGGGGAGGCGCCGGAGTTCAACCCGGCCTTCTACACGATCGACCTGATGCTGCCGATCATCGGCTTCGGGCAGGAGGCGCCCTTCGCGCCGGACGGCTGGTACCAGTGGCTGTCCTACCTGCTGATCGTGACCGGCTGGGTCCTCGCCACGACGACCGCGGCGGGCGTCAGCCGGTCACTGCAACGCCAGTAGGGGAGCCGCTCGAACTACGCGGCCTTGGCCTTGGTCGCGTACATGTCCACGTACTCCTGGCCGGAGAGCCGCATGACCTCGGCCATCACCGAGTCGGTGACGGCGCGCAGCACGTAGCGGTCGCGGTCCATGCCCTCGTACCGGGAGAACTCCATCGGCTCGCCGAACCGGACGGTGACCCGGCCCGGGCGCGGCATTCCGGCGCCGCCGGGCTGCAGCTTGTCGGTGCCGATCATCGCGAAGGGGACGACGGGCGCGCCGGTCATCAGGGTGAGACGGGCGATGCCGGTGCGGCCCCGGTAGAGGCGGCCGTCGGGGGAGCGGGTGCCCTCGGGGTAGATGCCGAAGATCTTGCCCTCTTCGAGGATCCGGCGGCCGGTCATCAGGGCGGCGACTCCGCCGTTGGCCCCGTCGCGGTCCACGGGGATCATGCCGGCGCCGGTGAAGAACCAGGCCATGGCCCGGCCCTTGATGCCCTTGCCGGTCACGTACTCGTCCTTGCCGATGAAGTGGACCGTGCGGTCGCACACCAGCGGCAGGATCATCGAGTCGATGAAGGTGAGGTGGTTGCCCGCCAGGATCACCGGCCCGGTGCCCGGAATGTTCTCGATGCCCTCGACGCGAGTGCGGAACATCAGGCGCATGACAGGTCCGACAGTGGCTTTGATCAGGCGCGTACGGAACAACGTGGGCCCTCCGGCATCGAAAAGCAAGGTTCTCGCACCCACCACACGCGGCGGTAGTGCAGGTGAGGACGATACTCGCGGGTCCGCTCTGATCGCACATCGGGTTCACGAGGTGGATACGCAGTGTTGACACACGTTTGCGCCATGTTCCGCCCGCACACCCCCGCCCGCCATCGACGCTTGCCTACCATCGGCACGCGGATTCGGGCCGCAGGCCCCGGAGATCCCGGGACGCCCGGCCCTTGTCCGATGGGGAGTGGCACGCATGACACAGGGTGGGGCAGCGCGGCGCACGGTACTGGGTGCGGCCGTCGTCGCGGCGGGTGGAGCCTTCGGAGGACTCGTGGCCGGCGGCGGTTCGGCCGCGGCGGCGGGGAGCGGCCACGGGGGAGGCGCGGGAGGCGGCCGGGGCGGCGGCTTCCGGGACCTGCCGGTGCCCACGGTCATCGGGCACCGGGGGGCCAGCGGCTACCGTCCCGAGCACACGCTCGGGTCCTATCAGCTCGCGCTCGACCTCGGCGCCGACGTCGTCGAACAGGACCTCGTGCCCACCAGGGACGGCCACCTGGTGTGCCGCCACGAGAACGAGATCGGCGGCACGACGGACGTCGCCGACCACCCCGGGTTCGCCTCCCGGAAGACGACCAAGACGGTCGACGGGGTCGCGGTCACGGGCTGGTTCACCGAGGACTTCACCCTCGCCGAGCTGAAGACCCTGCGCGCGAAGGAACGCATCCCCGCCGTCCGCCAGCGCAACACCCTCTACGACGGCCGCTGGGACGTCCCCACCTTCGAAGAGGTGCTCCGCTGGGCCGACCGCGAGGGCCGGCGGCGCGGGAAGCGCGTATGGCTCCACGTGGAGACCAAGCACCCCAGCTACTTCCGCGGCCTGGGCCTCGGCCTGGAGGAGCCCCTCGCCAAGCTGCTGCGCCGGTACGGGCGCGACGGCCGGGGCGCCCCGGTCTTCCTCCAGTCCTTCGAACCCTCCAGCATCCAGCGGCTCTCCCGGCTGGTCTCCAGCCCGCGCGTGGTGCTCCTCTCGCCGGCGGGCACCCGCCCGTGGGACTTCGAGCTGGCCAAGGATCCGCGGACGGTCGCCGATCTGGTCAGGCCCGAGGGCCTGCGGTGGATCGCCGGCTTCGCCCAGGGCATCGGGCCGACCATGGACCTGATCCTGCCGCGCGACGCCTCCGGCAAGCTCGGCGCCCCGACCACCCTGGTCGCGGACGCCCACGCGCAGGGGCTGATCCTGCACCCCTACACCGCGCGGAACGAGAACACCTTCCTGCCGGCCGACTACCGCAAGGGCACCGACCCGACGGCCTACGGGGACGCCTTCGCCGCCTTCAAGACCTACTTCGAACAGGGCATCGACGGCATCTTCACCGACCACCCCGACACCGGACTGCTCGCGGCGGAGGGCTTCCGCCCGGGCCGCGGCGTCAACGCCTGACCCGGGCTTCTCGTACGAGTGGGCCGTGCCCGGCGGGGAAACCGCCCGGCACGGCCTTCGCGTCCCGCCCGGCATGGACCTGCTGAAGGCTGAACTCCCCGACCTGTACGAAACGCTCCGCCCGCTGCTCTCGGCCGAGGCGGCCGCCGAGACCGCGGGCACCGGGGTGGACGCCGCCGACCTGGAACAAGCCGTCTGGGTCAGGCTGCTGGAGCGCCGCCGCTTCCCCGCCGAACCGGCCGACTGGCTGCGCCGGGCGGTGCGCGGGGAGGCCCGCCGCGCGCGGCGCCGGGCCCGGCGCGAAGTCCCGTACGGGCACCGCCAGAACGCGGTGCAGGGCGGCCCCGGCGCGAGGACCCGTACCAGTGCGGGCGCGGAACCGGAAGACGCCCTCATGCACGGCGAGCAGAACCGGGCCCTTCGATCGGCGGTCGCCCGATTGCCCGGACGGTGTCCGGAGCTCATGAGGGCACTTCTTTCGCCCAGGGACCTCACCTACCGTGAAATCGCAGGAGAGTTGGGTATCTCACAAGGAAGTTTGGGGCCCGTCCGTTCCCGATGCCTGGGATGTCTGCGCAGAATGCTGGCCGTAGAGGTTGCGGCTCCCGCCCTGCGGGGAATGGAGCGGTAGACCAACAGGCCACCAGGTGAGCGGGAGGCATGCGCACATGGGCATGAGCGTGACGATTTCGGCGGCAGGCGCCGAGGATGCCGAGCAGATCATCAAGCTGCAGTATCTGGCGTTCCAGAGCGAGGCCGAGCTGTACGGCAACTACCGCATCCAGCCGCTCACCCAGTCCCTGGACTCCCTCAAGGCCGAGCTGGCCTCGGACACCGTCCTGGTGGCCCGGCTCGGCGAGGAGATCGTCGGAGCCGTGCGCGGCACCGTCGACGAAGAGGGCACCGGCAAGATCGCCAAGCTCTGCGTGCACCCCCGGCTCCAGGGCCACGGCCTCGGCGCCCGGCTGCTGCACGCCGTCGAGGCGGTGCTGTCCGGCAACGACGCGACCACCCGCTTCCGGCTGCACACCGGCCACAAGAGCGAGTCGAACCTGCGGCTCTACCGCAAGGCCGGCTACACCCAGGTCGGCGGGCGCACCGCGTCCGACGGCGTCCGCCTGGTGATCCTGGAGAAGGAGGCCAAGGAGGCCACCGACTTCGCGGTCAGCGCCTGATCCGACGGCAGTGAGCGCCGAGCCCTGAGCCCTGAGCGCTCAGGGCTCAGCGCTTCGCGCGCAGCCAGAGCATCCCGGTGATCGGCAGGATCACCGGGATGAACAGGTAGCCCATCCCGAAGTCCGACCACACGGTCGCGTCGGGGAAGGCCTCGGGCCGTGCCAGGGTCCAGGTGCCCACGACGAGTACGCCGGCCAGCTCGGCGGCGCAGCAGATCCGCGCCGCCTTGCGGGCCGTCTCCCCGCCGCGCACCAGCGAGTACGTGATGAAGGCGTAGACCAGGGCGGCTCCGGCCGACAGCGAGTACGCGAGCGGCGCCCGGTCGAACTCGGTGGAGATCTGGTAGATCGAGCGCGAGACCGCGCCGACGGTGATCACTCCGTAGAACCAGACCAGCAGCACCCCCGGCCCGGTGACCAGGCGCCCCCGCCCGGGCGGGGTGGCCGCAGCCGTGGCGTCCGTGTCGGTATCAGGCACCGGTGTTTCCCCAGATGTCGTAGAGCCGTACTTCGAGCACGGCGAGGACGACCGCTCCCGCGGCCACCGTCACCGAACCCCATTTGGTCCGCTCGCTCAGCGAGAGGAACCCCGCCGCCGGTATGGCCGCGAAGGCACCCACCAGATAGGACACGAAGAGCACCGTGCCCTGACCGGGCTCCTCGCCCCGGGCGAGCTGGACCAGTCCGACCACCAGCTGCGCGAGGACCAGTACGGTCACCACGGCCATGCCGATGAAGTGCCAGTCCTTGGTCGGCTGGTCGCGCCATGCGGCGAAACCGCACCAGGCGGCGAGAGCGAGTGCGGCCACGCCGATGGCGACCGTCAGGGCGTCGAGCATGCAGCGAGGGTATTACGGGCCGAAAGACCCGATGCGCTCACCCCTGCCCGGGGGCTTTCCTTGAAGACATGAAGCTGCTGCACGGGAAGCTCGGTCCGCAATTCGACGCGCTGCTGTTCGACAACGACGGCACGCTCATCTCCTCCATGGAGTCGGTGCACCGCTGCTGGACCCGCTGGGCCGGGGAGTACGGGATCACCGAGGAGGCCTTCGCCGCGGTGGAACTCCACGGCCGCCCGGCCGCGGAGATCATCGCCGACCTCCTGCCCGAGGCCGAACGGGCCGGGGCGCTCGCCCGGATCGAGGTCCTGGAGACCGAGGACGTGGCGGGCGGCGTGGTCCTGCTCCCCGGCGCCAAGGAACTGCTCTCCGCCCTTCCCGCCGGCCGCTGGGCCGTGGTCACCTCCGCGACCCGCCCGCTGGCCGAGGCCCGGCTGCGGGAGGTCGGCATCGCCGCCTGGGGGGAGGGGGGCCCGGAGATGGTGGCCGCCGACGACATCACCCGCGGCAAGCCCGACCCGGAGCCCTTCCTGCTGGCGGCCGCCCGGCTCGGCGTGGACCCGGCCCGCTGCGCTGTCTTCGAGGACGCCCCCGCCGGCCTGGCCGCGGGCCGTGCCGCGGGGATGACCACCGTGGCCTTGACCACAACGCACCCGGCCGCCGAACTCGACGCGGACGTCGTCGTACGGGACCTCTCGGCCGTGTCCGTGCTGGTCGGAGCCGATGGCGTGGCGATCGAGACGGACGATCGGCCCTGACCGGTGTCGTCCGGTATGCGGCCGAAATCTGTCCGCTATTCGGACGCCTTTGATCGGTGACGGGGAACGTCTGGTTTACTGGGCCCATGACCACGACGAGCAGCCGCACCCTTGCGACCGAGGCGACGATGACGCCCGGTGCTCGTTGTATGTGTCGAATGCGCGCCTTCTGAGGGCCCCTGTCCCAGGTCTCACGCCCCGAAGCGAGACCGGCCGAGCCGCTCCCGGCACCCCCGTGTGAACCCGGACCGCTCCTGCCCCGCGCATGCGCCGAAGCCGTCGATTTCCGATGGTTCGCCCCGTATCGCGTCCCCAGATGTTTGCCCCGTGCCCGGCACCCGCTGCGCCGTGCACTCGACAGCGACGGAAATCCTGTGATCACCACAACGGGCCTCACGAAGGTCTACCAGTCCCGTGGCCGCGAGGTCACCGCCCTGGACGGCGTCGACCTGCACGTCCGCCAGGGCGAGGTCTACGGAGTCATCGGCCAGAGCGGCGCCGGAAAGTCCTCCCTGATCCGCTGCGTGAACCTGCTGGAGCGCCCCACCACCGGCACCGTGACCGTCGACGGGATCGACCTCACCGCCCTCGCCGGGCGCGGCCGGCGCGCCGGCAAGGAGCTCCGCGAGGCCCGCAGCCGCATCGGCATGGTCTTCCAGCACTTCAACCTGCTGTCCTCGCGCACCGTGCAGGGCAACATCGAACTGCCCCTGGAGATCCTCGGGGTCTCCGGCCGCGAGCGCTCCCGCAAGGCCGCCGAACTGCTCGACCTCGTCGGTCTCGCCGACAAGGCCAAGTCCTACCCCGGTCAGCTCTCCGGCGGCCAGAAGCAGCGCGTCGGCATCGCCCGCGCCCTGGCCGGCGACCCCAAGGTGCTGCTGTCCGACGAGGCCACCAGCGCCCTGGACCCCGAGACCACCCGCCAGATCCTCCAACTGCTGCGCGACCTCAACCGCCAGCTGGGCCTGACCGTCCTGCTCATCACGCACGAGATGGACGTGGTCAAGTCCGTCTGCGATTCGGCCGCCCTCATGCGGCAGGGCCGGATCGTCGAGGCCGGCAGGGTCACCGAGCTGCTGGCCACCCCCGGCTCCGAGCTCGCCCACGAACTGTTCCCGCTGACCGGGTCCGCGACCACCGCCGAGCACACGGTCATCGACGTCACCTTCCACGGCGAGACCGCGACCCAGCCGGTCATCTCCCAGCTGGCCCGGACCTACAACATCGACATATCGATCCTCGGCGCCGCGATGGACACCGTCGCAGGCCGGCAGATCGGCCGCATGCGCATCGAACTGCCCGGCCGCTACGAGGACAACGTCGTGCCCGTCGGCTTCCTGCGCGAGCAGGGCCTGCAGGTGGACGTCGTGGATGCGGATGCCGATGAGGGCATCGACGGCGAAGTCGAGGCCGACGTCGACGGCGAACTCGCCGAGCTGGTCAAGGAGGGCGCGAAGTGACCTGGTCCGAAATGCAGCCGCTGCTCACGCAGGGCACCTTCGACACCCTCTACATGGTGTTGTGGTCCGCCCTCGTGACCATCCTGGGCGGACTGCCCATCGGCATCCTGCTCGTCCTCACCGACAAGGGCGGCCTGCTCCAGAACCGCGCGGTCAACAAGGTCCTCGGCGTGATCGTGAACACGGGCCGCTCGCTGCCGTTCATCATCCTGCTGATCTTCCTGATCCCGGTCACCACGGCGATCGTCGGCACCTTCATCGGCCCCACCGCCATGATCGTCCCGCTCGCCATCGGCGCCGTCCCCTTCTTCGCCCGGCTCGTCGAGACCGCCGTCCGCGAGGTGGACCACGGCCTGATCGAAGCCGTCGAGTCCATGGGCGGCGGCATCCCGACCCTGGTCGGCAAGGTGCTCCTCCCGCAGGCGCTGCCCTCGCTGATCGCGGCCGTCACCACCACCGTGATCACGCTGATCGGCTACTCGGCCATGGCCGGCGCGGTCGGCGGCGAAGGCCTCGGCTCCAAGGCCATCACGTACGGCTTCCAGCGCTTCGAGACCGGCTTCATGATCGCCACCGTCGTCGTGCTGATCGTGCTCGTCACGCTGATCCAGCTCATCGGCGACGGCGTGGTACGCCTCCTCGCGCGGCGCGGTCGGACAGCCTGAACCGGGCTCGAGCCGGACGACCACCAACTTTTCCCCTGAAAGCCCGCACTTGTCGTGCTTGGGCCGTCATCCACCAGCAAGACGCAAGAAAGGCACTCTTCGTGCGCAAGAACATCAAGCTCACCGCCCTCGCCGCCACCGCCGCCGCGCTCACCCTCTCCCTGAGCGCCTGCGGCAGCTCCTCGGACCCGTCCTCCACCAAGGCCGACGGCGGCAAGACCGATGAGAGCAAGGCCCTGGTCGTCGCGGCGTCCCCGACCCCGCACGCCGACATCCTGAAGTTCGTGCAGGACAACCTGGCGGCCAAGGCCGGCCTCAAGCTGGAGGTGAAGGAGTTCACGGACTACGTCCTGCCGAACACCGCCACCCAGCAGGGCCAGGTCGACGCCAACTACTTCCAGCACGTGCCGTACCTCGACGACTTCAACAAGAAGAACGGCACCGACATCGTGCCCGTCGTGAACGTGCACCTGGAGCCCCTGGGCCTCTACTCCAAGAAGGTCAAGGCACTCACGGACATCAAGGCCGGCCAGACCATCGCCGTCCCCAACGACCCCACCAACGAGGGCCGCGCGCTCCAGCTGCTCGCCGCGAACAACCTCATCACCCTCAAGGAGGGTGTCGGCACCAGCGCCAAGCTGTCGGACATCACCGACAAGAAGGGCCTGGAGTTCAAGGAGCTGGAGGCCGCCACGGTCCCGCGCGCCCTGAACGACGTGGACGCCGCCGTCATCAACGGCAACTACGCCATCGAGGCCAAGCTCGTCCCGGCCAAGGACGCGCTCGTCCTGGAGAAGGCCGAGGGCAACCCGTACGCCAACATCCTCGCGGTCAAGAAGGGCAACGAGAACGACCCGCGGATCCAGAAGCTCGCCAAGCTCCTGAACTCCGACGAGGTCAAGAAGTTCATCGACGACACGTACGAGGGCTCGGTCATCCCGGCCTTCGGCAAGCCGGCCTCCTAGTTCCGGCCGGCGGCACCGGACCGGCCCGATCCGGCCGGCCCGTCCGCCGATGCGTCCGGCCCCGTACGCCACACCGGCGTACGGGGCCGGACGGCTGCCCGCTTCCGGGCAGCCCGGCCCTGCACATCACCAGGCCGATGCTGCATGCTGTGGCCTACGACCCGCGGCTGCGGACCGTATACCCCGTGTATGCCGTCCCGCGCCGCGGTCGCCTCGCACCACGGTCGCACCACGGTCTCAGGCTTGGAGCTGCGCATGACTACCACCTTCCCGGACGTCACCATCAGCACGGACCGGCTGGTGCTGCGCCCCTTCGAGGAAGAGGACGTCACCGCGCTCGCCGAGATGATGAACGACGAACACGTCACCGCCTGGACCTCCGTCCCGCACCCCTACACCTACGCCGACGCGGTCACCTGGGCCACGCGGACCGCCCACACCGAGCGCACCGAGGGCCGCGGCATCGTCTTCGCCGTCACCGAGTTCCTCACCCAGCGGCTGGTCGGCATCGTGCACCTGCAGGACACCGACTGGCGGACCCGCACCACCGAGGTCGGCTACGTCACCGCCCCCTGGGCCCGCGGCGAGGGCTACGCCAGCGAGTCCGTCCGCGCCGTGGCCCGCTGGCTCTTCACGGACCAGCGCTTCGAACGCCTCGAACTGCGCACCGCCGCCGACAACACCGCCTCCCAGCAGGTGGCCCAGAAGACCGGTTGCATCAGTGAAGGCGTCCTGCGCAACGCGTGCATAGTGCGCACCCAGAACCCCGACGGCTCCTGGGCCGACACCCGCAGCGACCTCATCGTCTGGGGCCTGGTCCCCGAGGACCTGGACGAGGACGCCGAGGGCTACGACGACTACGGCGACGGCTACGGGGACGGCTACTCCGTGGGCTACGCGGACCCCCGCGACGACGCACGCGACGGCTACCGGATCCCGCCCGCCCAGGCGAACGGCGCGAACGGCTACGCCGTCTTCTCGGACCTGAACTGACCGGATGACCGGGTAGTCTCGCCAAGCCTGCCCCTCGACGAAGCTCCGCCCTGCCCCGGCCACCGCCGGGAAGGGCCCCCTCCCACATCAGGAGACTGACGACGATGGCCGACCGGGTCACGGTGATCGGCTGGGACGGCTCCCCCCTGACCGCGGCAGCCCGGTCCGCGCTCTCCGCCGCCACCCTGGTGGCCGGCGCCGCCCACCACCTCGCCCTCCCCGAAATCCCGCCCACCGCCGAACACGTGCGCCTGGGCAGCCTGTCCATCGCCGCCCGCCGGATCGCCGGCCACCGCGGCACCGCCGTCGTCCTCGCCGACGGGGACCCCGGCTTCTTCGGCGTCGTACGGGCCCTGCGCGCCCCGGAACACGGCCTGGAGGTGGAGGTCGTGCCGGCCGTCTCCGCCGTCGCCGCCGCCTTCGCCCGCGCAGGGATGCCCTGGGACGACGCCCAGGTCGTCGTCGCCCACCGCCGCACCCTGCGCCGCGCGGTCAACGTCTGCCGCGCGCACCCCAAGGTCGCCGTCATCACCTCGCCCGGAGCCGGCCCCGCCGAACTCGCCCTGCTGCTCGAAGGCGTCCACCGCACCTTCGTCATCTGCGAGGAACTCGGCACCGAGAAGGAACAGGTCACCGTCCTCACCTCCGACAAGGCCGCCGACCACAGCTGGCGCGACCCCAACGTCGTCATCGTCATCGGCGGTACGGGACCGGCCGCGACCACCGCCGAACCGGCCTGGCTGCTGGGCCGGAGCACGGCCCCGACCGCCGGACGGGGCTGGGCCCGCCCGCAGATCGACGTAGGAGAAGGAGAGGCCACGCAACTGCGCGCGGCCCAGCTCGCCCGGCTCGGCCCGCGCACCGGGGACCTCGTCTGGGACATCGGCTCCGGGTCCGGAGCCCTCGCCGTGGACGCCGCCGCTCTGGGCGCCGCCGTCATCGCCGTCGACGCCGACCGACACGCTTGCGAACGCACAACGACCGCCGCCCGCGCCCGGGGTGTGCAGCTCCAGGTCGTCAACGGCCGCGCCCCGCACGTCCTGGAGACCCTGCCCGAACCCGACGTCGTCCGCGTCGGCGGCGGCGGGGCCGCGGTGGTCGCCGCCGTCGCCGACCGGCGCCCCGAACGGATCGTCAGCCACGCCTCCACGCGCGACGAGGCGGAGGCCATCGGCCGGGTCCTGACCGAGGGCGGGTACGCCGTCGAGTGCGCACTGCTCCAGTCCGTCGGCCTGGACACCCGTACCTGGACCGAACAACAGCGCTCCGTGGTGTTCCTGCTGGCCGCCGAACGCCCCGTTAACCGCCCGGACCGTACCTAGCGACGAGCCCGGGGTAGGCTGGCCGATCGTCGCACCGCCCGGACGATTCGGGCACGCGGCTCCGGCTGGACGCGCGACGTGGCGCAGTCCACAGAGGACCGTGGCGGTTATGGCCGACACGGCGACGAACGGGCAGGACAATACTTACTGGTTGTCGTGCGGGCGTACGTGAGGCCTCGTTGGCGACCGGGTAGTCGAAGAGGCAACACCGATGGGCGAGGGGTACGCATGACTGACACCGGCCAGGTTCCGGGCGAGGGTCTCCCGGACAGCACGGGCATGGTGGATCAGCCGGGCGTCCCCGCCCCGGTTCCCATGTCCCCTTCCCCGGCGACCGGGAGCTACGCCTTCCAGGACCTCGTGGACGACCCGGCCGAGCCGGAGGACGAGGAACTGCTGCTGATGCCGAGCAGCCAGGGCGCGTGGAGCGACCCCCAGGTCGTCCCGCCGGTGCCCGCCTTCCCCGAGCCCTCCGCGTACACGGACGCCCCGTACGCGGACGGCCCGTACGCCGACTTCGGCGGGGCCCCCGAGTACCGGCAGCCCCACCCGGCCCAGGCCCCGGTTCCCGAGGCGCCGCTCGGCTACGAGACCGCCGGCTACCCGCAGCCGTCCTTCGAGGGGCAGTCCTTCGAGGGGCAGCCGTTCGCGGAGCAGCCGGCCTTCGCCGACGCCTCCTACGGGGCCGGTGCGCACGAGGCCGGCGGCCGGGATTCCGGCGCGCTCGACCTCAGCGGCCTCGTGACCCCGCAGCCCCTGTCCCAGCCCCCGGCGGCCCCGGTCGCGCCGGCCCCGGTGCGGCGGCCGCTGCACATGGGCCCGCCCGTCCCCGAGGCCACCGGCGGAGTCGTACGGTCCCTCGCGGACCGCGGCCCGGCCGCGGCGCCGGCTCCCGCGGCTGCCCCCGCGCAGGCCCAGGCTCCGCTGACGCAGGCCGCGCCCGTGCCGGTCGCCTCCGGCTCCGAGCCCGTGGCACCGGACCTGAACACCCCGGCGACGCCCGTCCCGGTGCGCCAGTCCGGCCCGCCGACCACGGGGCCCGAGTACCTGGACTTCACGCAGGCCGAGGCCGAGCACGTGCCGGTCCCGGCGCAGCAGCCGGTCGAGATCCCGGTCCAGGCCGGGACGCCGTGGTCCGTGGAGCCGGCCCCCGAAGCGCCGGCGCAGCACGTCGTGGAGCCCGTCGCCGAGCCCGTCGCCTTTGCCGAGCCCGAGGCCGCCCCCGCCCCCGTGCCCGAGCCGGAGTCGCCGCCCGTGGCGGAGCCGGTCCCCGCGGCCGAACCGGTCCTCGTCGAGCACGCGCCGGAGCCGGTCGCCGAGCCCGTCGCCTTCGCGGAGCCCGTGGCCGCCGCCGTCGCGGCATCCGAGCCCGTCGCGGTTCCCGCCGTCGAGGTCGAAGCCGAGGCCGCGGCCGAGGTTCCCGCCGCCGTCGAGCCGGAGCCCGCGCCGGTCGTGGAGCCCGGGCCGCAGCCCGCAGAAACGGTGGTTCAGGCCGACGAGCCGGAGCCCCTGCCCGAGCCCGCCCTCGTGGCCCCCGAGTCCGAGCCGGTCGCGGTCGCGCAGGCCGACGTACCGCTGGAGGCCGTACCGGCCCCCGAGGCAGGAACCGAGCCGCAGGCCGAGCCCGAAGCCGAGCCCGAGGCCCCCGTCACCGAGGCGGCCCCCGGATATGCCGACGCCGAGCGCGAGGCCGTCCTGCGCGTCATGCGCGAGCGCCGGGACATCCGCAAGGGCTTCCGCCGCGACCCCATCCCGCACGAGGTGCTGCTGCGCGTCCTGGAGGCGGCCCACACCGCGCCCAGCGTCGGCCACTCCCAGCCGTGGGACTTCGTCGTCATCAAGTCCGCGGAGACCCGCCGGACGATGCACGAGCTCGCCGAGCGCCAGCGCGAGGCCTACGCGAAGTCGCTGCCCAAGGGCCGGGCCAAGCAGTTCAAGGAACTCAAGATCGAGGCCATCCTCGACACCCCGGTGAACATCGTGGTCACCGCCGACCCGACCCGGGGCGGCCGCCACACCCTGGGCCGGCACACCCAGCCGCAGATGGCCCCGTACTCCTCGGCCCTCGCCGTGGAGAACCTCTGGCTCGCGGCGCGTGCCGAAGGCCTCGGCGTCGGCTGGGTCAGCTTCTTCGACGAGCGCGAGATGGTCCGCGAGCTCGGCCTCCCCGAGCACCTGGAGGTCGTCGCCTACCTGTGCGTCGGGTACGTCGACGAGTTCCCCGACGAGCCCGAGCTCGCGCAGGCCGGCTGGTCGCAGCGGCGGCCCCTCGCCTGGGTCGTGCACGAGGAGACGTACGGGCGCCGCGCGCTGCCCGGCGAGGAGCCGCACGACCTCCTCTCCGAGACCGTCGCCAGCATCCGCCCGCTCGACGCGAAGGCGCTCGGCGAGGCGTGGGAGCGGCAGAAGCGCATGACCAAGCCCGCCGGGGCCCTGGGCATGCTCGAAATCATCTCCGCCCAGCTGTCCGGCCTCTCGCGGGTCTGCCCGCCGCCGATCCCGGAGCCCGCCGCGGTGGCGATCTTCGCGGGTGACCACGGCGTGCACGCCCAGGGCGTCACCCCGTGGCCCCAGGAGGTCACCCTGCAGATGGTGGCCAACTTCCTGGGCGGCGGCGCGGTGTGCAACGCGTTCGCCAACCAGGTGGGCGCCGAGGTCTGCGTGATCGACGTGGGCGTCGCCGGTGACCTCCCGGCCACGCCGGGTCTGCTGCCGCGCAAGGTCCGTCCGGGGACGGCCGACCTCTCCACCGGTCCGGCGATGACCCGCGAGGAGGCCGTCGCGGCCATCGAGGTCGGCATCGAGACGGCCCGCGACCTGGTCGCGGCGGGCAACAAGGCGCTCCTCACCGGCGAGATGGGCATCGCGAACACCACGGTGTCAGCGGCCCTGATCTCGGTCTTCACCGGCGTGGACCCCGGCGAGGTCACCGGACGCGGCACGGGCATCAACGACGAGACCCACGCCCGCAAGGTCGAGGTCGTACGGCGTGCCCTGGAGCTCCACCAGCCCGACCCGGCGGACCCGATCGGCGTCCTGGCGGCCATCGGCGGCCTGGAGCACGCGGCGATCGTGGGCCTCCTCCTCGGTGGTGCCTCCCTGCGCACCCCGGTGATCCTGGACGGTGTCAGCGCCGGCGCGGCCGCGCTGGTGGCCCGGGCCATCGCGCCGGAGTCGCTGTCCGCCTGCATCGCGGGACACCGCAGCGCGGAGCCGGGCCACGTGGCCGCCCTGAACAAGCTCGGCCTGCGCCCGCTGGTCGACCTGGACCTCCGCCTCGGCGAGGGCACGGGCGCGCTGCTGGCGCTGCCGCTGGTGCAGAGCGCCGCGCGGGCCATGCACGAGGTGGCGACGTTCGACTCGGCGGGGGTCACCGAGAAGTAGGGCCGGCTCGCTGCGGGGCTCCGGCACCAGATCCAGCCCCTCCGGCGTTCGGGGAGCGGGGGCCCGGGGCAGCGCCCCCGACGGGGCCCGGGGCAGCGCCCCGGTTCCGGGAAGGGGCGGGGTGGGGAGAGCTCCGCAGGGCCCGGGAGAGCCGGGTCCGCGTGCGGCCCCGCACAGCCGCCCCCGGGCGGGAGGCCCCGTACGGGCCGGGGATCATGGGGCTGTGGCCCCGTGGCCTGGGGCGGAGCCCGGAGGCGGGTCGGGTCACCGCCCGGCCGGGGCACAGGCCCCCGGGGCGACCACCGCGCAGGTGGGTCGTATCGTGGACCCCGGACGGGCCACCGCACGTCACCGCCCGATCAGCCGCTCCAGCGACGCAGCGGCCCGCCGTCACCGCCGCATCAGGAGCCGCAACCGCCATGGGACACCCGGCACACCCCGCCTACCCCGTCGGACTCCGTCTCACGGGCCGCCGCGTCGTCGTGATCGGCGGTGGCCAGGTCGCCCAGCGCCGACTGCCCGCGCTCATCGCGGCCGGCGCCGACATCGTCCTCATCTCGCCCTCCGCGACCCCCTCCGTGGACGCCATGGCGGAGACCGGCGAGATCCGCTGGGAGCGCCGCCGCTACGAGGACGGCGACCTGGCCGGCGCCTGGTACGCCCTGGTCGCCACCCGGGACCGCGCCGCCAACGACACCGCCTCCGCCGAAGCCGAGCGCGAGCGGATCTGGTGCGTCCGAGCCGACGACGCCGAGGCCGCGAGCGCCTGGACCCCGGCCACCGGCCGGGTGGAGGGCGTCACCGTCGCCGTACTGAGCGGCAACGACCCCCGCCGTTCCGCCGCCGTCCGCGACGCGGTCGTCGAGGGGCTCCGGGACGGCTCGCTGACCGCCGCCCGCCCGCACACCCCCGGCGTGTCCCTGGTCGGCGGCGGTCCCGGCGACCCGGACCTCATCACGGTCCGTGGCCGGCGCCTGCTCGCCGAGGCCGACGTGGTCATCGCCGACCGGCTGGGCCCCCGCGACCTCCTCGACGAGCTCCCGCCGCACGTCGAGGTCATCGACGCCGCGAAGATCCCGTACGGGCGTTTCATGGCCCAGGAGGCCATCAACGACGCCCTCATCACGCACGCCAAGGCCGGCAAGGCCGTGGTCCGGCTCAAGGGCGGGGACCCGTACGTCTTCGGTCGCGGCATGGAGGAGCTCCAGGCCCTCGCCGAGGCAGGCATCCCCTGCACGGTCGTGCCCGGCATCTCCAGCTCCATCTCCGTGCCCGGCGCGGCCGGCATCCCCGTCACCCACCGCGGCGTGGCCCACGAGTTCACCGTGGTCAGCGGCCACGTCGGCCCCGACGACCCGCGCTCCCTCGTGGACTGGGCCTCGCTGGCCAAGCTCACCGGCACCCTGGTCATCCTCATGGGCGTCGACAAGATCGGCCTGATCGCCGAGGCGCTGGTGCGCCACGGCCGATCCGCCGACACCGCCGTCGCCGTCATCCAGGAGGGCACGACCGCCTCCCAGCGCCGCGTGGACGCCACCCTGGCGACGGTCGGGGAGACCGTCAAGGCCCAGGAGGTCAGGCCGCCCGCCGTCATCGTGATCGGCGACGTCGTGAAGGTGCACCGGCCCGTGGCCGAGTGACACCCCCGCAATCCCGCAACCCGGCAGAGCCGTTGGCACCGCACCCAGGACAAGGCAGTATCACCCTGTGGCTGATCTCATCACCGTCGAGGACCCCGACGACCCGCGCCTGCGCGACTACACGGGTCTGACCGACGTAGAACTCCGGCGCAGGCGCGAGCCCGCGGAAGGTCTCTTCATCGCCGAAGGCGAGAAGGTGATCAGACGTGCCAAGGACGCCGGGTACGAGATGCGCTCGATGCTGCTCTCCGCCAAGTGGGTCGACGTCATGCGCGACGTCATCGACGAGCTCCCGGCTCCGGTCTACGCCGTCAGCCCGGAGCTCGCCGAGCGCGTCACCGGCTACCACGTGCACCGCGGCGCCCTCGCCTCCATGCAGCGCAAGCCGCTGCCCACGGCCGAGGAACTGCTCGCCACCACCCGGCGGGTGGTCATCATGGAGGCGGTGAACGACCACACCAACATCGGTGCCATCTTCCGCAGCGCGGCCGCCCTCGGCATGGACGCGGTACTGCTCTCACCCGACTGCGCGGACCCGCTGTACCGGCGCTCCGTCAAGGTCTCCATGGGCGCGGTGTTCTCCGTCCCGTACGCCCGGCTGGAAGCCTGGCCCAAGAGCCTGGACTCGGTGCGCGAGGCGGGCTTCAAGCTGCTCGCCCTCACCCCGCACCAGAAGGCCTCGCCGATCGACGTGGCGGCTCCTCAGGACCTGGAGCGGGTCGCGCTGATGCTGGGCGCCGAGGGGGACGGGCTGTCGACGCAGGCACTGGTCGCGGCCGACGAGTGGGTGCGGATCCCGATGGCGCACGGGGTGGACTCGCTGAACGTGGGCGCGGCCGCGGCCGTCGCCTTCTACGCGGTGGCCAGCGGCCGCCCGTAGGACCGCACTGGGCCCGGAAGCTCCCGGCTAGAGCTTCTGGGCCAGCGCGATGCCCAGCGCCACGAGCAGCGTCACCACGACGAAGACGATCAGGCGCTGGCGCATCAGCCGGGGGTCCGGCCGTGACGGCCGCCGCCCCGTGCCCGTCGTACGGGGAGCCGGGCGGCCGCCCGTACGCCCGGCCGTGGACCCGGGCCCCCGCGAGCCGGTGCCCCGGGCCGAGGAGGGCCGCGAGTCCGGCCCGCCGCGCGGTCCCCGACCCTGGGACGGCGCCTTCCCCTGGCCGGCTCCGGTTCCCGTACCCGGTCGTCCGGGCGCGGGAGTGCCGGCGCCACGGCGCTCCGTACGCTGCTCGGCGTACCCCGCGGTCTCCTCGACGTACCCCTCGGGCAGTCGCCCCGTCGGCCGCTCGGTCCGCGCCCGCTGCGCGGGCGGGCGGCTGTCGCCCATCCCGTTGGCCTCGCGGGCCGCGATCTCCTTGAGCCGCATCGACAGCTGCAGCGTGGTCGGCCGCTCTTCGGGATCCTTCGCCAGGCAGGCCCGTACGAGGGGCGCGAGCGCGTCCGGAACGCCCTGGAGATGGGGCTCCTCGTGCACCACGCGGTAGAGCATGACCTCGGAACTGCCGTGCCCGAAGGGCGAGTCGGCGGTGGCCGCGTAGGCGAGGGTGGCGCCCAGCGAGAAGACGTCCGTGGCGGGGGTGACGGCGGCTCCGCGCACCTGCTCGGGCGCCAGGAAGCCGGGGGAGCCGACGGCCGTTCCCACGTGGGTGAGGGTGCTGGCGCCGGTGGCCCAGGCGATGCCGAAGTCGATGATGCGCGGGCCCTTGGGCGACAGCAGGATGTTCGAGGGCTTGAGGTCGCGGTGGACCACCCCGGCCTCGTGTACGGCGACCAGTCCCTCGGAGAGCGCGGCGCCGATGGCGGCGATGGCCGCGGCCGTCAGGGGGCCTTCCTCGGCCACCTTGTCGTGCAGGGAGGGGCCGGGCACGTACTGCGTGGCGAACCAGGGGCGCTCCGCCTCCAGGTCCGCGGCCACCAGGCGCGCGGTGCAGCCGCCGCGGATCCGCCGCGCGGCGGAGACCTCGCGCGCGAAGCGGGAGCGGAACTCCTGGTCCTCGGCCAGGTCCGGCCGGATCACCTTGAGCGCGACGCGCTGTCCGCGCCGGTCGGAGCCCAGATAGACGACGCCCATGCCGCCGGCGCCGAGGCGCCGGTGCAGCCTGAACGAGCCGACGACACGCGGGTCCTCGCGCCGGAGCCGCATCATCGCCATGTCCACCCCGCTGACCGGTCGTCCTGTTGACGTGGCACAGCTTACGGACCATCCGGCATGCGCGCTCAGAGGCCGCGCCCTCGCCGGGGGATTCGATTGTCAGTACGGGGCGGTCCACTTGGGGAATCGCGGGACCACCGGTAGGACGCATGTACGGGGACGGGTGGTTCGCTCAAGCCGGGCCAGGGCCAAGGGAATTGGGGTTCGGGGTGGGGCGGCGGGGGAGCGGTGGCCGGCGGAGCGGCCGGCCCCGGTCGGTTGATCTTGGGACTGCCTGGTCGGCGGCTGGACGTGTGCGGTGAGTGACGGAAGTGAGCGAAGTCACTACGCTCCGGTGATCCCCTCCGGGATGACCCTCAGACCGGGGGGCCGGTCTCCACCCAGGGGAGTACGCGCGAGGTGGACTCCTCATCCTCCTGGAGGCCAGGCAATGGGTACGAAGGCATGAGGCCAGGAGCCTTTGCCGCGCCTAGTGTTGAAGACAAGCGGCGGGTGGAGACCACTCGTCCCCCGAGGTGACAAACCCGCCGCTGCCAAACGACAGGGAGAGGACCATGGCGGACATCGCACGGCAAGGACGCAAGGCATTCGCGTTCAACAGCCATGAGTCCGGTCGTCGCCACCCACTGGTGGCCGCGGCCATGGTGCTCCCCCTGGCCGCCCTCCTGCTCTTCCTCTTCGGAGCCTTCGACCAGGTGGCGGCACAGGCGTCGTCCGTAAGCGTGATGCTGGGGCGCTGAGCGGCGCCCCGGGCCCAGGAGAGCGGCCTGGGCCGGGACTGTCACCGGCCGAACCCCGTGGGGACGGGGGAGCGGTCGACGGACGGCAGGTGAAGGGTGCTGCGCGTACGGCTGGGGAGCCGGACGCGCAGCACCCATTTTCATG